>CAZVEP010000038.1:0-29224 GCA_964625635.1 uncultured Rhodohalobacter sp. | reverse complement strand
CAATCCTCCAAGGGTTTCAAACCCTTGGTGGGTTAAAAATAGACCTGTTGCTCACGCTTTTTTCCGATCTAAAAATGCCTGTACACGGTCTCTGTGCTCCTCGCTTTCCCAAAAAAGGCTGAATGGGGTCACCTCTTCATCAGGGCCGATGAAGTGAGCGCTGCTTTTCAGATACTCGATAAAGGCTCGGTCATTAAGAGTCAAATTTTTGATTATTGCTGTCAGTGAATCATCATAATCCTTCTCTTCAATCAGATCATCAACGAAGCCGGCCTGGTGTGCACTTTCCGCCGAGACAACACGCTGAGATGCCAGCCAGTACAAAGCCTTTTGCTTTGGTATAAGACGTTTTAAACTCGCGATACCGCCCCACCCCGGTGGCAAATAGAATTTTCCCTGAGTAAAACCGATATTAATCCCTTTTTTGGCAATCCGGAAATCAAAAGCAGCTGCTATTTCCCATCCACCGCCATAGGTTGCTCCGTTCATAGCGGCCATTGTCCAAAGAGGTAAATTGCGAATTTGATCGAGTAATCGAAGCATTCTGTTTGTCATATCACGAGCTTCGGCTGCTGTTTCAATCTGATGAAATTCACGCAGATCACCGCCTGATATAAAACTATTGTTGCTGCCGGTGAGAATGAACAGGCGCGTGGTGTCACTTTTAGAAAGCTTATCAACGAGTTCTTCCAATCGGTCCATAAGTTCAAAATTGACGGCATTCATCGCATTTGGCCTGTTAATGACGGCAGTTGTTACATAGTCAGATTCTTCAATACGTAGCGGCATGTAAATTTTATTGGTTTGGGTTACTCACGGAATTTTTGATCCACTGAAGATACTCGCTATTGCCTTCAGTTTCCGAAAGTGGAAGAGATATAACACATGGGACATCATAACTGTGATGCTTCAATATGGCAGATGTTACCTCTTGAACATAAATAGAGGTGGTTTTTACAAGCAGTATGCACTCTTTGTCGGATTGTACCTCGCCTTCCCAGAAGTACAACGATTCCATGCCATCCAGGATATTGACGCAGGCGCAGAGCTTACGGCTTACCAGAATTTCGCCAATGGATCTGGCTTCGTCCCGGTTTTCTGTGGTAACGTATAAAAGTCTTGGTTCACCCATAAGTTGATGGTCAGCATGTGTTGGTAGATAGTATCAAATAAGGTAATTGTAAAACGGGAGACTCTGCAAGGCTGGAATGACTTGAATCATAAGGAAATAAAAATGGTTGCCTTGGTTGAACTAAGAATAAATTAACCGTAATTTATTAGGCTCTGATTCAAAAACAGAAACCACGATAGAAATGCGAGAGTGGCGGAATTGGTAGACGCGCTAGATTTAGGATCTAGTACCCTTACCGGTGTGGGGGTTCGAGTCCCCCCTCTCGTACGATATTCGACATTTTTTATCCATTCTCATCGTTAATTTACCAACTTAAAAAAATACAAGTGGAACTATCCGTTCAGGACATCACCTCCGTAGATAAAGAGATCACAATTAAAGCAGACCGCTCCGATCTCGAGCCAAAATTTAACAAAGCGTATAAAAAGTATCGCAAAGAGATACAAATGCCTGGGTTTCGTCCCGGTAATGTGCCTGTAGGGCTCATTAAAAAACGCTTTGGTAAAGAGATCGAAATGGAAGAGATCAATACCTATGTTCAGGAGGTTTATGAGAACGAGATTGTTCCTGAATATGAGCCGGTGGGTGAGACTCAGATGAAAGATATGAGCTGGGAAGATGATCAGCTGGAAGTGACGTTTAAAGTGGGTGCCAAGCCTGAATTTGAGCTCGCGGATATTGAAAGCATCGAAGTAGACAAAATGGTGCATGATGTAACTGATGAAGAAGTTGAAGAAGAAATTGAGCGAACGCTGGAGCGTCAGGGTAACTGGGTTGAGCAGGACGAAGATGCTGAGATTACGGAAGAGTGTCGCGTTACTGTAGACGCAGTTGCACTGGGTGAAGATGGTGAGCCAATCGAAGGAGAGAAAGATGAAGATCAGAAACTGGACCTCAGGGAAGACGGCACGGCTGAATTTAAAGAGCACCTGATAGGTCAAAAGAAAGGAGATGTTGTCAAAATGTCTCTTGGTGAGGATGTGGATCACAACAATTTTCAACTGACCGTTAAGAAGGTTGAGAAAATGGACGAGGCAGAACTCACGGACGATTTCGCCAAGAAGCAGAGCAATGGCGAAGCTAAAAATATTGATGAGTTTAAGAGCTACATCAAAAGCCAGATGCAGCAGTATTACGATCAGTCGGCAAAAGATATGTTCCGCCAAGATGCGGTAAGTGCCCTCGCTAAAGCTCATGATTTTGACATTCCGGAAGTGATGATCAATCAAATCCAGGATTCATATGTTGACTATGCAAAGCAACAGTCAGGCGGGCAGCTGCCTCCGAACTTCAATGAAGATGAGTACAAAGAGAACCTGAAGGATCAGGCAATACAAGAAGGGAAATGGGCGTTTATCAGCGAGAAGCTCCAGGAAAAATTCGATGATATCGAAATTAAGCCTGAAGATATCGATGAGTTTATCGGAATGGAATCAGCACGTCATGGCGTGCCTGTAGATCAGATGAAGAGCTACTACGCTCAGAATCCAAATCAACTTGAAAGTCTGCGCACCAGCATCCGTGAAAACAAAGTGTTTGACAAGCTGGAAGACGCTGTTTCTATAAATGAACTAACAAAAGACGAATTTCGTAAGAAAAGAGAAGCTGAAGAAGAAGAAGAAAAAGACAAAGAAGCAGAATCAGAAACCAGCAAATCGTAACGATCAAATATAAAAAAGGATGCCAACCGTGAAACAACCAATTTTTGAACTTCCTACAATGCAAGATTCTTCACAGGTACAAAATAATCTCGTACCGATGGTGGTTGAAACAACCAGCCGGGGTGAACGCGCCTATGATATTTATTCGCGTCTTTTAAAAGACCGTATTGTTATTCTTGGTACGCCCGTAAATGATACGGTAGCAAGTACCATTGTAGCTCAAATGCTGTTTCTTGAGTCACAAGATCCTGAGAAAGACATTAATCTTTACATTAACAGCCCGGGTGGCGTTGTGTCTGCAGGCCTCGCTATTTATGATACGATGCAGTATTTGAAGTGCGACGTAGCCACGACATGTGTAGGTATGGCCGCTTCTATGGGCGCCGTACTATTAACTGCTGGTACCAAAGGCAAGCGAAACGTTCTGCCTCATGCGCGAGTCATGATTCATCAGCCGCTGGGTGGTGTACAGGGTCAGGCCAGCGATATTGAAATTGAAGCGCAGGAGATTATCAGAATTAAGAAAGAATTAACTAAAATTCTCGCTGATCATTCTGGTCAGGATGTCGATAAAGTAACTGCTGACTCAGATCGGAATAAATGGTTGTCTGCAGATGAAGCCGTTGAGTATGGCCTTGTGGATAACGTGATGCGCAGAGAGAAGAAAAGTGGCAAAAAATAAGTAAATACGGGTTTTCTAGTTATGAGTAAAAAGAAGGACAGCGAAAACGTAACATGTTCATTCTGCGGACGATCCAGCAGAGAGGTGGACTCTATGGTGGCAGGTCCGGAAGTATTTATTTGCAATCATTGTGTGGAAGACGCGTCTAGCATCATAGAAAGTGACCTTTCGTCGCTTTCCAGACGTCGCGATCGTCAGTATAAGCCAATGATGAAGCCGTTGGAAATCAAGGCAAAACTGGATGAGTACGTTATTGGTCAGGAGGGAGCAAAAAAAGCTCTCTCAGTAGCAGTTTACAATCACTACAAAAGAATATCAGGATCACAAACTATCTCTGGCGATGATACAAGAATTGAGAAGAGTAATATCGCACTCATGGGGCCTACAGGTGTGGGGAAAACGCTTCTCGCACGAACACTTGCTGAGGTGATTGACGTGCCCTTTACAATCGCGGATGCTACGGTTCTTACTGAAGCGGGGTATGTGGGTGAAGACGTTGAAAGTATTCTCAGTAATTTACTGCAGGCAGCCGATTATGATGTAGACCGCGCCAGACGGGGAATTATTTACATTGATGAAATCGATAAGGTAGCGCGTAAAAGTGACAACCCGTCCATCACCCGCGATGTATCTGGAGAAGGTGTTCAGCAAGCGCTGCTAAAAATTCTTGAAGGAACTACGGCTAACATTCCACCCAAAGGCGGACGGAAACATCCTGAGCAAAGCTTTATTCAGCTCGATACATCCGATATTTTGTTTATCTGCGGGGGTGCATTTAGCGGACTTGAAGATGTGATCTCCCAGCGCCTCTCAGTAAGTTCGATGGGTTTTCAGTCAGACGATCAGGTGAAATTTGATAAAGAGGATCCGCGAATTTTCACTAAAGTGGAACCTGAAGATCTTCAGAAGTTTGGCCTCATACCGGAATTGATCGGTCGAATTCCGATTATATGCGGTCTCGAACAGCTTTCTGATGAAGCTATGATTGAAATTTTGTTAAAACCTCGAAACGCCATCACCAAGCAGTATAAGAAACTGTTTCAAATGGAGGACGTAGAACTTGAGTTCGAGGAAGATGCGCTCGAAGCCGTTGTGAGCAAAGCGCGTGAGCGGAAAACAGGTGCGCGTGGATTGAGATCTATTTTAGAAGCTGCAATGCTCGACATCATGTTCACAGTACCATCTATGAAAAATGTGAAGCGGTGCATCATTACCCGGGAAACAATTGATAACCAGGCTCCGCCTATTTACGAAAAGCAGAAAGCATCTGCTTAAACAGCCGCCCGTTTGATAAACCGGGTACTGTTACTGAATAAAATTTAAAGACTCTGCAGATTCGCAATCTCCCGGTAGATTTGTGATATTTGCAGAGTCTTTTTTTTTGAACGGTTCAAATTTACCGTCTATGCGAAATTTACTTCCATTAAACTGGATCAAGATTCTTCTCGCCGGTTTACTGGCCCTGCTAGCTATAGCATCATTCTTCTATAACCGGATACTGGTCGAAGAGCTTTTGGAGCATGAACGTGCAAGTGTGGAACTTTGGGCAAAAGCGCTTGAGTTTACAAACGATCCGGTTCATGACGACATTACGTCCAATCTTTTACAGTCTATCGAGATTCTAAAATCGATTGAGGAAGTCCCCGACAGCGTCATTCAAATGATTGAGGATGTTGAGACCATAAATCCCACATTGCAGTTTGTGTCGGATAACTTACTGATAGACACGAGATATGAAATCCCGACAATCGTGACAGATGAGGAAGGTAATATCTCAGCAAGCAGGTTCATTGATGGAAATGTAAGTGCTGATCTTGTCGATGAATTTGCTGAAGTAAATGAGCCTATAACCATTACCCGGTCTGAAGGTAACAGGGAGCTTCGAAACTATATCTACTTTGGCGAAAGTCAGACCGTTAAATATTTGAGATATTTTCCGTTTATTCAGTTTGGGATTCTGGCGGTTCTGATTGGAATTGGGTATCTGACTTACCGAAGTATCAATAGATCAGAGAAATCAAACCTCTGGGTGGGTATGACAAAAGAGGCGGCCCATCAGTTGGGTACACCGCTCTCGAGCCTTTACGGATGGATACAGCTGCTTAAGGAGGCAAATAAGAATGATGATGAGACTCTGTCTATTGTTTACGAGATCGAAAATGATGTGGGCCGCATCAAGGGTATCACTGAGCGATTCAATAAGATTGGGTCAGAGCCAGAGCTCAAAAGTATCCGAATCGATCCAATAATTGACCAGGTTATTGATTATATGGTTCGCCGGTTACCGCAGCTGGGTAAGAAAGTGGACGTTCGAAAAAATATCAGCACCACTGCTAAAATCAGGCTTAACCCAGAGCTGTTTCAGTGGGCCATCGAAAACCTGATAAAAAACGCCATGGATGCTATTAAAATAAAGGAAGGCGATTCGTTTATTTCCGTTTCTGTTTTTGAGAATAGCGATTCTCTGGTGATTGATGTGGAAGATTCAGGCACAGGTATCGACCGAAAATATGTAAACGAAATATTTAAGCCGGGATATAGTACCAAAAAGAGAGGGTGGGGCCTTGGGCTGAGTCTAACCCGTCGGATTATTGAAGATTATCACAATGGAAAGATCTTTGTTCTGCAATCCGAAAAAAATAAAGGGACAACGATACGAATAACGCTGCCCCTTTAAAATTCGTCGGTAATATAAATCAGAACTGAATTATTCCCGTGATCAGTTGACTAAGATAGACATATACATAAGTTAATCTTCTTCAACGTAACCGCGATCTTCTGCATACTCAAGTAGCTGAGCTTTCAGAAGGTTACGTCCTCTGTGAAGTCTTGAACGTATGGTACCGATTGGTACATCCAGCATGTTCGCTATCTCTTCATAGGTAAAATCTTCTACGTCGCAGAGAAGTACAACTGTGCGGAAATCTTCAGGAATCTGATCGAGTGCATTTGTGATATCATCGTCTATCAGCTCTCGATACATTGTATCTTCAAGATCGGACGTGTCAGTCCGTTCAGCTCGGATTGTTTCATAAAACGTTGCCACTTCGTCATAGTCAACCTGTTGTGGCTTTTTAGACTTACGGCGGTAATTATTTATGTACGAATTCTTAAGAATTCTGAATAACCAAGCCTTGGCATTGGTTCCTTTTTCATAGCTGCTGAAGAAACGATAGGCTTTAACAATAGTATCCTGAACTAAATCTTCGGCATCGTTTGGATCAGTTGTTAATCTCAGTCCGAAGTTATAGAGAGCATCAAGATGAGGAATAATCTCCTCATTGAAGTCGGACTGTTTTCTAATTTCTTTTTTAGTGAGTTCTGGCATCCCTTATTACCCTCAACAATTAGCGGGGTTTAAAATTAAAAACCGGCTCATTAGCCGGGAAACAATCACCTTAATTGATAAAATTACTTATATAGCTTTATTAGTTCAAATTGATAAAATCAATATGATGGGTAAGAAAAAATGAACAGCCTACCTTTTTAAATTCATATTTTGAACACTACGATTAAATCGTAGATAGCATGAGTCCATGCAGCACTCCCAAATCCTCTTATAACATAAATAACATTTAATGTTAAGCCAAATAGAAAACGAAAAAGGAAACTGCTTAGTGTCCATGGATCGGCAAATTCACCTACGTAGTGAACGCCACTAAATATAACTGCTGCAATGAGAGCTGAGAGCGCGTAAGCGGCTTTTTTACCCTTCAAAAGATAGTTTAAGCCATAAAAAAGAGACGATACCAGGAACACCCGGAAAAAAAGTTCTTCATACAGACCAGCCCCCAATGAGAGCGCAAACAATTGGAATTTTGACAGCGAATCTGTGCTTTCCTGCAGATCCATATGTAAAATCAATTCAAGGAACTGGCTGATGATTATCGAAAAAAGCACCGCATAAATAGTTGATTCAATCAGCAGAAGCACAAAATACCTTATTTTCAGAGCCGGAAGATTGTCGCGACGCTTAAATATTAGGATGGCACCGATAATGAGAAGGAGTCCTATAGTCGCAGAAAGAGCATCCAGGCCGAAGTATGAAAAGAATGTTTGAAACCAGATATCAACGGAAATTCTGACCATCTGTTCGCTTCCGACCTGGGAAAACCGAATCAGTACTTCATACAGAAGAAACAGCGGCAGCGAAAATATATAGCTGTAATAAAGACTTCTTGTCTGGCGAAAGTAAGTGCTACATGGATATGAATATGAGCTTGTCAATCAGTATCGTCGTTTACTGATCGAGGTACACGACGACCAATGAACGATCGATGCTTGAAAAACCCAGCATATCGAAGGCTTTATGAGATAATTTGATACCGCTGCCGGATGTGCGATCATTAATTCGAACATATACGCCCAGTCCGTTTTCCGGATTTTCAATGTAGATTACATTTCCGAGAGGCATATTGGAGTGGCCGGCTGTAAGGTAATCAGGATTGTAAAGTTCACCGCTGGTTGTTGGATTAGCGCTATCACTGTCGGCATAACGAGTAGCAGGAATCTCACCAAGATTTTCAAGGGAAGCTCCTTCCTTAAAAGGATCACTAAAATTTCGGGAAGGCGGCAAAAGCACGGTTACTTGCTGTCCGGATCTTAGTGATTCTATGTTGAGATCTGGATTCAGTGCTGAAAGCTCATCGTCACTCATCATAAACTTTTCTTTCAGATCGTCGGCTGATTCACCTGACCCGAGCCTGTAGCTTACAAATTTGCCCTGAGGTGTTGATTCTTCTGCACCTTCAGCAATAGAAGGGGCGGTTTGTATATCTCTGACAGTGAGCTGCTGACCTATACTAAGCATATCAGACTGAAGATTGTTCAATTCGCGAAGCTGATCTAACGTCATATCATGCAGCCTTGCAATACGGGTGAGTGTGTCTCCGCTTTTTACGGTATAGTAAGTTGTGCCGCGGGCACCTTCACGGTCACGAATAATTGACTCTCTCGGAGTATCTTCAGTATCAGTATCACTATTTTGAACAGCTTCAGTCTCTGCTGGCTGCGATGTCTGGAAAATAGTGAGTTCCTGCCCTTCACTAAGCTGTATGCTTTCAAGATTATTCCATGACTGTATCTCTGCAATTGTCACATCGTAAAGTTTCGAGATTGCAAAGAGTGTCTGACCCGGTTCTACTGTATGAATAATGGAGTCATCATTTCTGGGTGGACCCACGAGTATTTCCTGACCAGGTGACAATGCATCTGACTGGAGACGGTTCCACCGGCGCAGGTCGCCTACTGTTACATCATACGTTCTGGAGATGCTGAAAAGTGTTTCTCCCTGCTCAATAATATGTGTTTGACCAGCTGCCTGAGAAAAGGCATTTGGTGAAATAATACATGCGAGGAAAAGAAATATAATTGCGGTAAAAACCGGTTTATTCATTATTTGCTGATTCTTCGATTTCAATCTGTAGTTGTAACAATGCTTCAGAGAGTTCAGATTTTGTCCGGGACTCATTTTTATTTTCTGCCAGGTCGATGCCTTTGGTAAACATCTCTTTGGCCAGTCTATACATTTCGCGTCGCTGATACAGTTTGCCAAGATGATAATAAACGCCAAGATAACCCGGATCTTGTTTTAAAATGGCTTCAAATAAAAGTTGTGCCTTTTCTACCTGATCATCCTTCAAGAGTTCCAAGGCAAGAGCAAATTTTGAAAATGTGTCAGATGGATCCTGCTGTATAGTCTTGGCAAGCTGACTGATTTTGCTTCTAATCGTTGACATAACCTGTTTCGTGTTTGTATCTATCGAGAATTATATCCATTGAATCTCCGCCAAATTTTTCCAGGATGGCATTGGCCAAGACTGGTGCGATTACACTTTCAGCCACAACAACAGCCCGGGGTAGCGCACAAACATCAGAACGTTCGTACCGTGTGTCTTCTTCTTTTTTAGTTTCCAGATCTGCCGTTTTCAGCGGTTTAATCATTGTTGGGATTGGTTTCATTACACCTCGAATGATAAGGGGCATTCCTGTAGTCATTCCACCTTCAATACCGCCCGCACGATTGGTGCGACGCCTGAACGTTTTGTCATAAACAATTTCATCATGTACGTTATGCCCCTGGCGTTGGCCAGACTCAAATCCCAGGCCAATTTCCACGCCTTTCATAGCCTGTGTAGCAACTATAGCCTGTGCAAGTCTTCCATCAATTTTGCGATCCCAGTGAACATAGCTGCCAAGCCCGGCTGGCACAC
Source organism: uncultured Rhodohalobacter sp. (assembly GCA_964625635.1). Taxonomy (GTDB): domain Bacteria; phylum Bacteroidota; class Rhodothermia; order Balneolales; family Balneolaceae; genus SW132. Next base: position 19,537 of record CAZVEP010000038.1, on the reverse strand, counting down.
CGGTTACAATAATTTCGTAAATGCCACCAAGTGATGTTCCCTCTTTCCGTCTGAGTTTAATTTCCTCTCGCATTTTGGAGCTCAGATCGTCGTCGAGGCAACGCACATCTGACTTATCTGACTGCTCATAAACGTTATGAGCGCCGTTGGTATACAAAGGGTCTGCTATGTCCCGGACATCTTCCCAGGAATTATAGCCAATAGCGCCGATACGCACAACATGGCCGCCGATCTCAATTCCCAGCGTCTGTAAAAACTTACGCGCAATTGAACAGCAGGCGACTCTCATAGCCGTCTCGCGGGCACTTGACCGCTCAATCACAGGACGGATATCATCAAAGTTATATTTTTGAGTTCCCACAAGGTCGGCATGCCCCGGGCGCGGAAGGGTAATCCTTTCAACATCCCCGCGATCACCATCTTTGGCCATAACCACAGGCCAGTTACTTTTATCTTTTTCGTAGGCACGATTTGGCATTGTCATAGCAATAGGTGCAGCGGTGGTTTTTCCAAACCGTACGCCAGACTGAAAAGTTGCCCTGTCCTTTTCGAATGCCATTCGACCGCCACGGCCATATCCTTTCTGGCGTCGAACAAGGTGATGCTCAATTTCATCTTCATGTATTTGAAGTCCGGCTGGCATTCCTTCAACAATTCCGGTAAGAGAAGGGCCATGAGACTCACCCGATGTAAAATAACGAATCATAATTAAGTCTGTAGTTTAAATGATGTGTCCAGAATACAGTTCCATAGTGGGACTATACAAAAATACGGCGTGAGCTGTTCAAACAAAGTAGCTCGCGCAGTCGATCGATTTAATATTGTGTGTTGAATTCAGGGAATTCAAAATTTAAGATCCATTCCCAGCTGTACCACACTTCCAAGATCGCTGAAGCTTGTCCTTGAAAAATCAATATCCATTGAATTTAGATGTATGCCAATACCAAAACTTATACCCGCACCATCTATTCGTTTTCCGGTTCCTGTTTGATTATTAAGCCAGGAGTCGTACCCAATCCGGGTAGTTATCCGTTCCCCAAAAAGAAATTCGGCTCCACCAACAATATGCCGGGGAAGTGCCTCGAAAAACGAGGGACTTTGCTCGTCTTCAATATATTCCAGCGGCCAGTTATTTAGTTTATTTAATGTTAGATGAAGGCGCACGGGAAGGTATTGAAGGCGGTGTACAATGCCAAGCGCAAGGTTTAGCGGAAGTGGCTCGGAAATCCCGTTGTAAGTTGATATTTGTGTTCCGGCATTATTAATATACCCACCAAAAGCTGTTTCACGCCCGGGGAATGTATACATCAAACCGCCTGAAAAAGAGACGGCAGTTGAACGATACCCTATTAGGGAAGAGTAAATTCCGGAGACCGAAAGGCCATAGCTAAGTCTGTTTGTTACAGAAGATCCAAAACCAACCGTGAGTGCAAGGTCGTTTGCTGAAGCAGATCCAGTCTCGTTTCCAAATTCATCAAGTCGAGACAGATCTCCGTAGCTAAGATATCGGAGTGATGCAGAGATATTTCCATATCCGGGTAATGTACGCGCATAGTTGGCTGTACCAAATCGAATATCGCCCAGGTGATTTAAATATGAAAGGTGGACTCTGTCTGTTTCAGAGTGGTGCAAAAAGGCGGGATTGATGACAAACTGGGAAGATTTTGGGCTGATAACTGCTGCATGAGATCCGCCAAGACCGGCGCTTCTGGCATCAGGGCTTATGGTAAGAAATCTGAAAACAGTACTTCCCTGATCCTGTGCGCTGACGGCAGAACTGATACACAAAAACAGGATAAAAAGGATTGTTTGCTTTGAAACTGACACTGAAAATGATCACAATTGGAGAAAATGTTTCGTAATATAACCAAAATCGAATCCCCTGAAAGAATAAACAGGCCGGAAGCCTGAAGATTTTACGTATCAACCGATGAACGCATTTCAAGAAATTGGCAAATTTGGTACACTTCTGTACCAGGCCCTTAGATCATCTACTGAGTTAAAGACATATAGAAAAAGTTTCTTTCAGGAAATGGTCAAGATTGGGTACGATTCTGTGCCTATCATTATGCTGACAGGTTTTTTCACCGGGTCGGTAATGACTATTCAATCATCGTACCAGCTCGACTCAGCTTTTATTCCGCTCTCCACCATTGGAGCAATCGTCTCCGAATCGATACTCATTGAGCTTGCAGCAGTTATTTCCAGCCTGGTTCTTGCCGGTAAGGTTGGGGCCAGGATTGCCACTGAACTGGGCACAATGCGGGTTACCGAGCAGGTTGACGCACTTGAATCGATGGGCTTTAATTCAGTATCATTTTTAGTTGTTCCGCGCGTGCTTGCCGGAATTCTCATGTTTCCGGTTCTATATATTGTGGCCAGCGTATTTGGTGTGGGAGGGGGTCTTCTTGCCGGTATATTTACAGGAACTGTACCGGTAGCCGATTATTTGATGGGGGCGCGGATGTATTTCACCCCGTGGACGCTTATCTTCGGGTTTGTTAAAATGTTCGTTTTTGGATTTATCATCACCTCCATCTCTTCATATAAAGGCTATTTTGCTACCGGAGGTGCAGAGGGCGTTGGAACCAGCACTACAGAAGCAACTGTTCTGAGCTGTATGATTGTGCTTCTTGCCGATTTTATGCTTGCGGCACTGCTCTTATAATTAGTTTGAACCATGATTGAGATCAAAAACCTTACAAAAAGCTTTGGCGACCTCCTGGTTTGGGAAGACGTGTCTATGACAATTGAAGATGGCGAGACTGTTGCCATTATCGGCCGGTCGGGCTGCGGAAAATCAGTATTGCTGAAACACATCAACGCCCTTTTGTATCCCGATGAGGGAACAGTATTGATTGATGGCGCCAATATTTTCGATCAGGATTACGTGACACAGCGCAAGCTTCGCCAGAAATTCGGGATCTTATTTCAGGGGTCAGCTCTGTTTGATTCGATTAATACATTTGAGAACATCGCTTTTCCACTTCGCTACTTTACCACCATGACGGAGAGTGAGATACGTGATACGGTGATGGACGCTCTGGAGAAGGTAAATCTTGAAAATGTGCACGATAAAGAAACTGCAGAGCTTTCAGGCGGCATGAGAAAACGGGTGGGGCTTGCCAGGGCAATCATCCTGGAGCCGGAGTACATCATGTATGATGAACCAACATCAGGCCTGGACCCACAGACATCTGATGAAATAAATAAACTTATTATAGATATGGCCGAGTCGCTGGGGATTACCTCTATCGTCGTTACGCACGATATGCACAGCGTTTTAGATGTTGCCGATAAAGTTGCATTTTTAGATGAACAGAGATTAAGCTGGCATGGAACGGTTGAGGATTTAAGAGTCAGTGATCATGAATCGCTTAATAACTTTATTAAAGCAAGTGAATATCAAATTTAAAATCAGAACAGAGGAAGAAAATTGAACATAAGTAGTGAAGCTAAAGTAGGAATTACCGTTTTATTGGCGGGCCTTGCAGCTGTTGTGGGATTTCGGTTTATGTCTGACGTGCCCATTCTGTCTCAGTCTCAGAAGGTTCAAACCACTTTTGTAAGGACTGATGGTCTTGGAACCGGCAGCCAGGTTTTTGTGAAAGGTGTAAAAGTGGGATCGGTTAGCGAGGTACAATTAACAGCATCCGATAGTGTGCGCGTGACCATGCGGCTCGATATGAGTGAGCCGCTGCCAAAAGGGACCATTGCGTATCTTACATCGCTTGGACTGATAGAAGGAAAATCGATTGTTCTGGAGCTCGGTACATCCGATGAAAATGTAGAATATGGTGGCACTATAGAAGGCGTCTACGTTCAGAGTATGTTAGAGAGTCTCGGCTCACGCGGTCAGCAGCTTGGCGATGATCTGTCGAGTACATTTACAGAGCTAAACTCGTTTCTTGAGCAGCTGAATGAGACATTGGACGAAGATGCCCAGGTATCCCTGAACCAGACGCTTGAAAATACATCAGCCGCCACAAAGCAGATTGCAAGCATACTAAACCAGAAACAGGGCGAGATCGACAGGGCCATCTCCTCCGGCAGCTCAATGATAGCTCAGCTCGATACGCTTGCCACTGATAACCGGCCGCGGGTCGACAGTCTAATGGTCTCACTGGAAGAGAATATACGAGAGCTTGAAAAAATACGGGTTGAACTCGAAGGGGCTTCATCAAGCCTGAACGAAATACTTGGAAAAATAAACAGTGGACAGGGTACTATCGGAAAAATGGTCAACGACCCGTCGCTTTACAATAATCTTGACAGCCTGTCAACGGAGCTTAACAAGTTAATGAAAGGAATAAATGAAGATCCCGGCCGATTTCTAAAGCATATGGATATCATAGAAATATTCTAAAGTTTGTTCAAATTTCTGCGATTGCCGTTCGTTGCTATTATTAAGATGTTATCGTAACTTTTCAGGCTCTGTACTTATTTTATTTTCACTTGAGATATCTGAGAATATGACGGTGTATAATCCATCTGTTTTTGCACTGAGCCACAAGTACACACAAATTTTTAATTGTTAATTTTAGATGTTTTAGAGGATTTTTATGGGTGTAATGGAAAAGATGAGGAGCAGTACCTCCTCCATTTTGTGGATACTGATTTTCTCGTTTGGGATTTTATGGGTTTTGGCTGATGTAGACTTCTTTGGAGGAGTAAACCAGGCACCCCAGAATATGGGCGTTGTTAATGGTGAACCGATTTCCGTTCAGGAATACAATCAACGCGTAAGTTTTTATGTAGATCAGTACAACCAGAATCAGGGTGGCGATATGACCCCTGAAACCCGTGCACTGCTGGAACAACAGGCCTGGGATGATCTCGTAGCATCACGGCTGGTTCAGCAAAAAATGGATGAGCTTGGAATTTCCGTTACAGACCGTGAGCTCCTTGAAATGGTGACAGGTGATAATCCAGCTCCATTTATTCGTCAGCAATTTTCTGATCAGCAAGGAAATATCGACAGAGTAGCTCTTCAGGCTGCAATTGATGCTCCTGAAAACAGCGATGTCTGGATATCGATCGAACAGCAGCTTCGTGATAACCGGCGTCAGCAGAAAATGAATAATTTCATAAGCGCAGGCCTGAAAATCAGCAGTCTGGATGTAAAAAATCAATTTGTAAAGAATAATTCATTCGCTGATATCAGCTTTGTTCGCTTTCCTTATGCTGATGTAGCCGCTGACGAAATTACAGTTTCTGAACAAGAGCTGAGAAATTATCTAAGTGAAAATTCGGAACAGTTTCAGCGGGCTGAAACCTACCGCTTTCAATATGTACAATGGGTGATTGAACCAACCGCTGCCGACACATCGAATACAATTCAGGATGTAGAAAATATGCGTAGCCGATTGGAGCAGGCAGAAGATGATTCACTTTTCTTCAGCCGTAACTTATCGTCAACTCCATATAACGGATCCTACGTTGAGCGTGATCAAATCAGGGAAGAGTATAACCCTGTACTTGGCCTTGAAGTTGGAGAAGTTTCTGAAGTGATGATGGTTAATGGCGCACCACATATTTTTAAGAAAATCGACGAGCGAGGCAATGAAATAAAATTCGCTGTTTTCTCATACGATATTGAACCTGATCCTGTAGCAACTGTAGACCGCCTTGCTGAAAGCGCTGAAGACTTTGAATTTTATGCAGCGGAAGAAGGGTTTGAAACTGAAGCTGAGCGCCGTGAACTGGAAATTCGATCAGCAACTGCAACAAAAGGCAATCCCTTTATTCCCGGGATTGGTCAGAGTCAGCAGATACTAAGTACGCTGGAGGGTATGAGGGCCGGTGATATCTCAGAACCCATCGAAACAAGTAATCAATTTGTTGTTCTTCAGCTTCAGGAAAAAATCCCTGAGGGTACACGACCATTTTCTGAAGTTCGTGGCCAGATTGAAAACATAGTGAAAAACAATAAGCGACAATCTGAAATGTTGCGCAGGGTTGAGGAGATGACAGGTTCTGGCACAACATTAGAAGAGCTTGCAGTAACAGCCGAAAAAGAAGTTCAAACTGCTGAAAATATCCGAATGAGTTCAGCGACGATACCCGGCGCGGGACGAGAACCTAAAGTGATCGGCGCGATTTTCGCTGTAAATCAGGGTTCGGTTACGGAACCGGTTGAAGGTGAAACTGCAATATTTGTGATTCGTATTGAATCAAAGGAAATGGCCGATACAGAACAGCTGACAGAAGCTCAGCGCTCTCAGATCAGAGGCCAGCTTGAGCAGCAAAAAGTTTCTGCATTTAATCAGGTTTTTATCGAAGAACTGAAGGAAAATGCAAGCATTACAGATAACCGAAGCATACTTCTTCGCTGATTTTCATCATAACCAATTATTAAATATTGAAGAGGGCGAGAAGAATATTCTTGCCCTTTTTTATTTCACGTCGTTATTGAAACGTTAACCGATCCCAGATGGCCGAAAACAAAGATAAAATATGGATGCAGAGGGCTTTAAGCCTGGCAGAAAAGGGCCGTGGATATGTTTCACCCAATCCTATGGTCGGCTCTGTGATTGTATCTGAAGCTGGAGATATTATTGGTGAAGGTTATCATCAAAAATACGGTAAAGAGCATGCTGAGGTTCTCGCAATAAACTCTGTGAAAGACAGGGCTCTTCTCAAAAATGCTATTATCTACATCACGCTTGAACCTTGCGCACACCACGGAAAAACACCTCCTTGTGCCCCAATGATTGCAGATCTTCCGTTTAAACGCGCTGTTGTTGCTATGCAGGACCCGTTTTCTGAGGTGGATGGAAAAGGACTGGAGATATTGAGAAAAAGCGGGATCAAGGTAGATGTGGGCGTTCTAGAGGATGAAGCAAAACAGCTTAATGAGGCATGGCTTCACTATGTGCGCTTTTCAAGGCCATTCGTTACACTGAAAATTGCTCAGACAGCTGACGGATACATTGCAGCACCGAACGGTGATTCAAAATGGATTTCGTCAAAAGAATCCAGAACAGAAGTGCATCGATGGAGAAGTCGTAGTGACGCTGTTTTAGTTGGGCGTAATACAGCAGTGTATGATAATCCTTCATTGACAGTGAGAATGGTGGAAGGCCGTCAGCCTACTCGTGTTGTTGTTGATGGACCACTTGAACTGCCCAGAAACCTGAATCTGTTTTCGGACCAATACGAAGAAAAAACAATCATTGTTACTCATAATAAAGCCAAGGCGAAGGAAGTGGCAGACCCGATGTTGAAAATGCTCCAGAGTAATTATTTTAGGGGAGAGATTCTGCTTGTCGACGAACATGATGGTCATTCAGACCAAAAACAGATGCTTGTACGCCTTGCAGATAGCGGCATCACCTCTCTATTGATTGAGGGGGGGCGTGATCTGTCGACATCGCTTTTAAAAGCTGGCCTGGTTGATCGGCTGCAACTCTTTATTTCGCCTAAACTACTTGGCGGCGGCACAAAAAGCATCCAGGGACTCGGAACCAATAGAATGGAGGATATGGTTCCGTTTAAAACATTTACGTGGACACGGTTTGGGACAGACATGTTATTAACTGCAGATTTATAAAACTTCAAAATTATGTTTACAGGAATTATATCAGAAGTCGGGGAAATTAAAGAGTTTAAACCATTAAAGGGCGGAGTTGAACTTTCCATCGGTTGCTCATTTGCAGCCGACATGCACGTTGATGAAAGCATAGCGGTAAACGGCGTTTGCCTGACAGTGGTGTCATTTGACGATAATACTTTCAGAGTACAGTGTGTGGAAGAAACCCTTCGCAAAACATCTTTTAAAACACTGGAGAAAGGGAGCCCGGTTAATCTCGAGCGTTCGCTTACCTTGGAAAAAGCCATCGAGGGGCACATAGTGCAAGGGCATGTGGATACGATGGGCATCATAAAGTCAATCCAGAACAACGACGCTGACATTTTAATTACCATTGAATTTCCATCTGAATACGAGGATTATATTGTTGGCAGAGGAAGCATTTCGATAGATGGAATTAGCCTGACAGTTGCCAGAAACGAAGGTAATCAATTCACGGTAGCCATTATTCCTTATACCTGGGATTACACAAATTTGAAATCGAAAAAAGAAGGAGATCCTTTAAACCTGGAGTTCGATATCTTTGGAAAATATATCGTCCAGTATCTCAAAAAAAGGGAAGAGGGTTAATAACAGAAAATTTTGGTATTGATAAGGGCTGCCTTGTAGAACAATTTACCTGCACCCTACAACCTTGCACCTTGCACCCTATAATACCTAAAACCTCGGAGGCCGCCGGCCGCCGCTTGAACTTCTTTCAAGGTTATTCAGGAGTGGAAGTTTTTGGAAGAGGCTCTGAATCTGGCCACTATTGATGGACAGGCGGAATGCATAGTATTGGAACTCCCCGAATGGATTAAATTGAAATGAGAGGTTCCAGCAGATCATTTCACGGTTAAGGCTAAACTGTGCCGGAGTTAGTTCTTTATCGATAAAGTCATACCCCAGGCGGGTGCTTACGCTCCATTTGGGTGTCAGGTTAAACTGTATATTATTGGCATTCAGTGTTGCCGTTTTGTTCGGCTTTTGGCCAAACCGGAAATTCCACCGATAGCTGAAATCAAGGCCTACACTCCACGTGGAATAAATTGGCTGAACAGGCCTGTTATTGAAATACTGATCAATTGGACTGAAAAACTGCTGATTATAAGGGTCATATGGCTTGTATGGCGGAGTTTGAAATCGTGGCCCCCTTTCTCCGCCCGTGAAACTTGTAGATGCGCTAAGGCTATATGAGAGGGGTTGCAGAATTCTGTTACCCTCTTGAATTAGAAACGTATTGATTTCCCGTCCCTGATCATTTCTTGCATAAAGCGAATAATTAGCATTGGCTGATAGACGAATACCATCAAGAACCCGTGATGAAATCGACATGCTAATCTGGCCAAAATTAAGACTGTCTGCGGCAAAGTTGTAGTTGGAGTTAATCGAAAAGTTGTCAATCAGCCTGATGTTCGTGCTTTGTACCTCGCCGGTGGAATCACGTTTGACGCGTTTGGTTTCAAGTACATTAGAGATACCGAATGAGATTGTGCGCTGTTCCCCTCTTGGCGGACCGCCAAACACCTCGCGGTCAAACTTGGAAAACAGACTCGTGTTGCCGGTACTATCGATCTGGACTTCTTCATAAAATCCCCACTGATCATCAGAAAAGTCAGGCCTGTAGCTGAGTCCTATGTTTGGGCGAACCGTATGGCGCAAACCTTCAAAATTTCCGAGTTTGGCTTGCGAGATACCGTAAAATGTTGTGGCAAATGATAAACTCGTGTTGAAATCTCTCGCCGCGGCAAATCCTGTCTCTTTAGACTCTATGACCTCATTCTCTTCAGGGCTAAACACTCTGCTTGTTGTGGATGGATACCAGTATTCGTTATAGCTGATGTTTGCGCTTACGTTTAAATACTGGCTGGGAATCAGCTGGCCAGCCCTTATCTGGGCTCTTTGAATAAATCCATACTGTATGTACTCATCGTCGTCGGTTGCCTCACGATATTTTGACGGGTGGAGAAGTGCCTCAAACCAGTTGATCTGCGCGGTATCGCGCGCAGTTGGGGTAAAGTTGAAGTTACTATTGAAACTGTTGTTATAGCTCACCGATACTTTTTCATACCATTTCTGCTCACCTGCGCCGGGCTGATCAGACTCAAATGGTGAAAACTGGCGCATGGAGAAATTCATGTTTGGACCGGTAAGCCGCGTGACGTTGGTGTTGAACTGCTGGTTCAGGTTTGAAGAGACCGAAAAGTTGTAGTTTCCTTCCGGATGGTTATATCGGTATGAGAGTCGCGAGGTACTGCTTACCTGAGCCCGCTCATCAATATCTAGCGAGTTTCTCTGAAAGTAGTTGGAGGTATTTAAGTTTATATTCGCATTCAGGTTTGCGTAGGGTGACAGCGTCTGGTCATGGCTAATGCTCAGCCGCTTGCTAACAGTCTCTGAAAAGTCCAGATCCGTTGGCTCCAGTCCTTGCTCGCGTGAGTAGCCGATATTTATGCTCCCTGAGAATCGATCGGTTACCCTATACTGCATGCGGGTATTGCTAAAAAAGGTGCCAGAAGTAAAGAGGTCGACAGACGCCTGACCCACAATGTTGTCGTTGAAATACTGGAACCAGCCGAGGTTTTGAAGCCCGAGTCCTCGTGATCCTGTATTTTGAAAAAGATAAGTGGGTTCAAGAAGGCCAGACTGCCTCTGTTCAATTCCCGCCGGTACATACCCAAATGGGAACACGAGTGGATAGGGAATATCAAGTATGTAGAGACGGGCGTTAGTAAAAAATATCTCTTCCTCATCCACTACTTTCATCCGCTCAGCCCGTATATAGTATGTCATATGATCGGGAGGACAACTTGAATAAATGCCGTCTTCAATGAAAACCTCGGTTTTGGAAACATTTTTAATTTTTGTTCCAATGAGATGCCCCTGACTAACCTGAACTTCGGCTACCTCGAATTTCCCTTTCTCAGTTTCATAATTAAATAGAATGCGGGTGCTTTTCAGGTCGCGGCCTTCTTGTTTCAGTATTGGATAAGAAAGGGTGTCGCCGGGAGTTTGAGTACGTGCTTCTACCTGATTCAACTCAAGATCCATTTCAATAGCGCCTGCCTCAAGTGTACCGCTTTCATGTTCTACAACAGCTGAACCGTACAAAAACGCTTTGCGCTGGTCGCGAAAACTAAAAATCAGAGAGTCGCTTGCCTGGAAATTGACGATATCGCCGGTGGCCTGCTGCTGACCGCCGGGAGATCCCGGGATTTGTCCCTGCTGAAGAGGGGCTTGTACTGCACCGGGGGCACTTCCGCTCGTGTCAAAATCTACCGGCCGGCCATCAAGTCCGGAATCTGTAGTGTCGCTGATAGCAGTGGTGATGGTGTCAGGAACCGCAGAACGGAGACTGTCGGAAACTGTCTGGGCATGAGCTTTACCCTGCCCGGCACCCCAAACCAAACACACGGCCAGAAAAAAAAATATAAGTGATATGGGGTGCTGCATAAACGCAAGTGGATCAACTCAGTTCTTCAAAAGCAAGACTTGCTGCTCCAAGCAGAGCAGCTTCGTTGCCGAGGGATTCATAAATAACGTCAAACCCATCAAGAAATGGCGGCATCAAAAGTTTTTTTGCCGTTTCTTTTGCAGGGTTTAAAATCCATTTACCTGCCTTAGCAACGCCACCGCTAACCACTATCTTGCGTATGTCGAGAATATGGATATAATTAACGATCGCATATCCAAGTTTTTCACCTGATTTTCTAAGCACATCGATGGCGAGATCATTTCCCTTATTAGCAGCGCGCGTCAGGTCTACAGGTTCCAACAGGCTAAAGTCATGATGAAACTCTTTGTAAAGTGGATTGTCAGGCTGCTGGGTAATAAGATCTACAGCTAACCGGCTTAAAAATCGCTGGCCCAGATATGCCTCAATACCGCCCCGGGTATTACTATTAGAAATTGGCCCGTGATAATCGATGATGACATGGCCAAGCTCACCTGCGGATCCGGTCGTACCGCGATAAATCTTATTTTCGTAAATAATACCGCCGCCCACGCCTGTTCCAAGCGTAATCATAATAAAGCTGTCGAATGGTTTTGCCACACCAAAACGAGCGGATCCAAGTGCAGCCAGGTTGGCGTCGTTATCGATTGTACAGCGAAGATCGAGGCGCTTTTCTATTTCACTGGCAACATCTTCGCGTTTCCACCCGGGCAAGTTAGGCGGATTACATACGGTGCGGCGATCGAGGCTAACCATCCCCGGCAAGCCCATTCCAATACCCATTGGGGATGCATTATTTTTTTCCGACAGTTCAAGTACCTGCTCTTTGATGGAATCAAATATTTGATTTTTTCCGAGCTCTGCGCGGGTTGGAACAGAAGTTGAGTCGATGAACCCTTTCTCTTGGTCTACAAGCGCGATCTTAATGTTTGTTCCACCTAAATCAATACCAATAGAAACCATTCAAAGTGAATTAATTATTGATTAATGCGAAAATACATAAAATCGGGATAATGATTGGGAAGAAATCCCTATTCGGCAGGTTTAATCCTGTAGACAGTTTCACCGGGCTTGCGCATTCCGTACTCTTCTCTGGCAATTTTTTCCAAAAGGTCCGGATTGTTTTTTAACTCTTCGATTTTTTGTTCCAGCTCTTTTGTTTTTTGTTCCAGTTCTTTTGTCCGCTCTATGAGCTCATCTTTTCGAGATTCGAGCTGGTAGCGTGTTGCTAAACTGTATGTATCAAAAAAGAGAAACCATAAAGCGAAAAAGCCAATCAGAAGGCTTATTAGCGCAGATTTTTTCCAGTAAAGCGGATTTAACTGTTTGGTAGTCATAGGAAGAACATCAGTTTCGGCTGCAAAATTAGCGTAAATTGCTTGTTTAAACAACTATAGAATCGCTAAATATACAAATTAGATTGGCTGGAGCGGTGGAAAGATGATGATGGGCAAAAAAATAACCCCTACCGGGTATCAGCCGATAAGGGTTAATCAAGAGAGATTCTTAATAAAGTGTGAATCGGGAGGGGCTCGAACCCTCGACCCACGGCTTAAAAGGCCGTTGCTCTACCAGCTGAGCTACCGATTCGTCAAATCCTTCCAAGATTCCAAAGATAAGGAGATGACGATCTCAAAATCAAATAATAGGAAAAACTTTTTTCCTAAATTTCACACGAATAATCTGCATAAACAAAACCTGTTTGATACCTTACCAACAGAAGTTAAGCTCAGCAACATTCCATCACAAATAAAAAAGTCTAACGCTATGGCAACTTTATTTACGAAAATTATAAAAGGCGATATTCCCTGTCATAAAATTGCTGAAAATGATACACACTTTGCTTTTTTAGACATCAATCCAATTGCCAGAGGGCATACACTTGTTGTGCCTAAAAAAGAAGTGGATTATATTTTTGATCTGTCGGATGACCTTCTTTCTGAAACTATGACGTTTTCTAAAAAGATTGCTTCAGCTATCGATCAGACTCTTTCACCAATCCGTACAGGAATCATTGTGGAAGGTCTTGAAGTGCCACATGCTCATATTCATCTTGTCCCGATTTATAAGACATCACAAAAAGTAGCTTTGGGTCACTCAATTGAGATTAGCGAAGATGAAATGGATGAACTCAGAGAGACAATATCCAAAGGGGTAAAGTTATGAACATACTGGTTTTAAATGGTCCCAACCTTAATTTACTGGGCGATCGTGACAAGGAAACTTACGGTTCCACAACGCTTTCTGATATTGAAGACTCCCTTCAGCTGGCATATCCGAATTACACATTCACGTTTATCCAAAGCAATCATGAGGGCGTACTTATAGATGCTATTTTGGATGCGAGAGAGGGCAGTAAAGATGCACTGATTGCCAATTGGGGCGGATTCACACATACGTCGGTAGCCATCAGGGATGCCCTGGAACTTCTCACAATTCCAAAAGTTGAAGTTCACTTGTCAAATATTCACGCCCGGGAAGCATTCCGGGAGACGTCAATCACAGGCAAGATGATGGATGGTATTATTACTGGATTCGGAGCCTACAGCTATGAACTTGGGGTTGAGGCTGCAAAACATCTCATGCAGAGGGGTTGAGTGAGTAAACTTCGCGAGCTTTTTAGTGATTCTGTGATTTACGGATTTAGCAACGTAGTGGCTCGCTTTATCAACTACCTGCTGGTTCCATTTCACACCGACGTTTTTTCTACCGCCCGGTACAGTATTGTCGGACTGGTTTATGCTGCGCTTACTTTCTTGAATGTGGTCGTACAAATGGGAATGGAATCTGCATACTTGCGCTATGCAGAAGACCGAAAGGAAGCGTCAAACATTTTCAAAACCATACAGCTCGCCCTTTTGGCAGTATCAAGTATTGCCGTAATAATTCTCTGGTTGCTGATGCCGTTTGCACTATCCACAATGAATCTGGATAGCAGCACTTCCGGTATTTACATCATGATGCTGGGTATTCTCTGGTTCGATACTCTGGCAATCGTGCCATTTGCTGAGCTGCGCCTGGCACGTAGATCAATCCAGTTTGCCATTCTGAAAACCCTGCATGTAATCATCAATGTTGGGCTGAATTTTTATCTGATTCTGAATTTAGGCTACGGCATTGAGGCTGTATTCATTGCCAACCTGGCTGCATCTGTGGTTATCACAGGTTTGATCTGGGCGATTACTGCAGAACTCTGGAAGGGAGAATGGAAACGGGAATGGCTGAAAAAGCTTTTTCGGTTCGGGCTTCCATTCATTCCGGCAGGACTGGGGCACGCGACCAATGAAATGCTCGACCGTTTCCTGCTCAACTCTATGGATCCGGCCGTATCGGAACGGTTATACGGAGTGGGAATCTCACCTGAAGATGTGGTAGGAATTTACAATGCCTGCTACAAGCTTGCAGTGTTTATGCTGCTGATCGTTCAGATGTACCGTATGGCCTGGCAGCCGTTTTTTATGCGCTACTCAAGAGATGAAGATTCGGCCAAGCTCTTCAGCCGTGCATTTGTCTATTTCAATGCATTTGCAGCGGCTGCTTACCTGTTAGTTTCTCTGTTTCGGGAACAGATCGTGGCCATTGAAGTCCCTGTTCTCAATGCTACTCTCATAAACAGTGAGTATTGGATTGGTCTTGAAATAGTGCCGCTTCTTCTGCTGGCTTACTGGTTCCAGGGATGGTACATAAACTTTTCATCGGGTATTTTCATCAAGGAAAAAACGTCTGTACTCTACAAAATTACACTTCTGGGAGCGGGGATCACACTGGCAACAAACCTTGCGCTTATTCCCTATTTTGGAATGATGGGTTCTGCTGCGGCAACACTGGCCAGCTATGGTGTGATGGCATTTGTGCTGGGCGTTTACAGTAAGCGTGTGATGGAGGTTAAGTATCGTATGCCGCTAAGCTTTGCACTGATGCTAACCTGTACAGCTATGGTATACCTTGCTCCTGAACTGTCGGTGATGCTTGGTGTTGCTACCACGACCGGTAATTGGATAATGCTGATCCCGGGATTTACCGTAATTGGACTTTTTGTTTACTACTCTGAAAGATCTGCATAACCATTATTTATCGATAGCTTCGTCTGAAGGAAGGGCTGCTTCGAAAAACCCGATTTTATTTGAAGGTGGCGTTAACGCTTTTTTAACATTGGACGATAATTAATAATGGAAGCATTAATAACTCCATCACCATCGTTATCTAATTAAATATTTGAAGGACCATTTAGTCACTGAACAGGCACTAAGAGGAATTGAGATCTGTGAAGATTGAATGAATCACGTGCTATGAAGCCAGCAATTAGTTGTGCCTGTGTGAGTTGAAAAATTAAATATTAGAGTTGAATTGAGGTTTTTCGTGAAATAAATTTAATAAGAAGGCACTTTTCAACGACGGATTTTTTTTATAATGTGCAACAGGAATTAATTTAACTAAACAACCCCATGTACAGATCCATATCCACTCTCTTTATTACTGCGTTGATTTTGTTCATTACAGCATTACCAAATATGGCAAATGCTGACCCGGAAGAAAATGAAAAATATGAGCAGCGTCTGAATGAGCTAAAAGAGTACTTCCGCTCAGAAGGTATGACTATAGATCTGCTACTGGAAGATTCCCGTTTTGAGGTTTATGAAACTATCGGCGATCGGTTTAGAAACTCAGCCGAGCGAAAGACAGTCAGCCTGGAACAGTACAAAGGCATACTCGGGTTTGAAGCGAAAAAATCTCAGATTTCAGTTTTTATTGAAGAGCATAGAGAACAGCTCGAAATAGCGGAGAAGGAGTACGATATCCCCAAGTACGTAATCGCAGCAATTATAGGCATTGAGTCAGACTACGGAAGAAATATCGGTAGCTACAATCCTTTCAATTCATACGTGTCAATGTATGCTGTTGATTACCGGTCTGATTTTGCCCGTGCGCAGCTTAAAGAGCTTATCGAATTTGTAACACGGAAAAAGATCGATGT
Source organism: uncultured Rhodohalobacter sp. (assembly GCA_964625635.1). Classification (GTDB taxonomy): domain Bacteria; phylum Bacteroidota; class Rhodothermia; order Balneolales; family Balneolaceae; genus SW132. Next base: position 3,538 of record CAZVEP010000038.1, on the reverse strand, counting down.
ATTTGAGCTGAAATCGAGCTATGCCGGTGCTATGTCTTTTGCTCAGTTCATTCCTTATTCCATTAACAAATGGTGGGTTGGCGACGATATTTTTGACATGAATAATAATATTATGTCAGTGGGGAACTACCTTGCATACTTTAAGGAGAGAACCGGCAGTATCGACAGGGCTGTTTTCCGATACAATCCGAGTGAACTTTACACAAGTGCAGTATTGGCACTTGCTGATGAAGCATCAAAAATGTAGCAAACCTTTTTAGTAAGTGGCAGACGGCCTTAAAAGCCTGTCTGCCATTTTTTTACTCTTCTGCGTTCAGAATTCTGACTTTCTTGATCTCATCATTTTGTTTGATCTGATCTATGAGATCAACATTCTCCACTACTTTCCCAAACACGGTGTGATTTCCATCAAGATGGGCCGTATTATCGCGACTATGGCAGATAAAGAACTGGGAGCCGCCGGTGTTTCGTCCTGCGTGAGCCATTGACAGGGCACCACGTTCATGGTACTGCTTGTCACCGTCCAGTTCACAGTCGATTGTGTAGCCCGGTCCGCCACGACCGGTACCTTCGGGGCAACCACCCTGGACCATAAAATTTGGGATAACACGATGAAAGGTGAGTCCGTCATAATAGCCCTTATCAGCAAGCGTCACGAAGTTTTCTACCGTTTTGGGAGCGTCATCATCATAAAATTCGATAGTCATTGTACCGTGTTCCAGTTCCATTTTTGCTTTTGTCATAGAGGCATTTTTAGGTTGTATAAGTTGACCAATATTCTATTTCGATAATAAAAAGCTTTGTCTGCAGGGCTCTGAAAATTTTTAAGCTGCAAACAGATATTAGGGTGTTAAAATAAATAACTTTTTTTAGACTTTAATCGTACAAATTCCTATTTAAACAAAAAACATCAATCTATTCCTATCCGTATGGATGCAGATATTTTAACCTGGATCTTTCTCGGCGGAGGCTTACTTCTAATGCTACTTGAATTTGCACTTCCCGGTGGGGTTGCGTTCTTTTTGGGTTTTAGCGGCATTATCGTAGGGATCCTTCGTTTTTTCGATTTACTTACCAGCACCGGCATGTCAATCGCAGCCTGGCTTGTATTGTCAGTTGGCCTTACAATTGCTATACGGCCGTTCCTGAAAAAGTATTTTAAGCCAGAAAGTTCATTTAAATATGCCGACGAGGATTACGAGGCGATGGATCAGCTGGCAGAAGTCATAGAGGATGTGACAGATTATGACAATTCCGGAAAAATTCGTTTTGATGGAACATCATGGAGGGCAAAATCTCTGGATGGAACCATTAAAAAGGGAGAGAAAGTACGAATTCGGTTTCGTGAAAACATCACTTGGATCGTGGAATCTGAAGGCATAAAAGAACTATCTAAAGAACAACAGAAAAACCAAATTAAAAACTAATTATGGGCTGGACACTATTACTTATCATCTTTATCGTCCTGTTTTTCGTGCTCACGCGCCTATTCATCATTGTTGAGATGAGGGAAGAGGTGATTCAGGAACGGCTTGGAAAGTTTAAGAAAACACTAACGCCCGGATTTCATTTCATGATCCCGTTTGTTGATCGTGCGGCCTATTCACAAGAAATGCGCGAACAGGTGATTGACGTGCCAAGCCAGACCTGTATCACTAAAGACAATATTGAGGTATCTGTCGACGGACTCGTTTACATTAAAATCATGGACTCATATCGGTCAAGCTACGGTATTTCTGATTATATAGCGGCGTCTGTTAACCTGGCTCAAACCACTATGAGAAGTGAGATAGGCAAAATAACACTCGATGATACATTCTCTGAACGCGAAAAAATGAATGAGAATATCGTAAAGGAGATCGACGAGGCCGCAGATCCATGGGGGATTAAAGTGATGCGGTATGAGATTAAAAACATTCGTCCCTCCAATGATATTGTCGACACAATGGAGAAGCAGATGGAGGCGGAGCGAAAGAAAAGAGCTGAAATTACGAACTCTGAAGGATTCAGGGAGGCAAGGATCAACGAATCGGAAGGGGAACAGAAGAGTCAGATTCTTATTTCTGAAGCTCAGAGGCAGCGTCGTATTAATGAGGCAAAGGGACGTGCCCAAGAGATAGAACTTGTGGCGACGGCTACAGCAAACGGAATTCGAAGGGTGGCTTTAGCCGTAGAGAAACCCGGTGGAGAGTTGGCCGTAAAAACTAAACTGATCGAACATTATATTGATCAGTTCGGAAAGATAATCAAAAACACAAATGTGTCGGTCCTGCCTACTGAAACAGCCAACCTGAAAACATTTTTTGAGGGTGTTGGAACGCTGCAAAAACACACACAGCCCAATTCATCATCGCCTAATAACAGCGCTCAGGGAGGTAACTAATGGAATTAATGGAAACAGTCAGTCAGTTTATTCTAGCTCTATTCGCAATCTATCTTACCTATAAATTCCTGCAGGCGCTGCGGCTTGTACCAAATCAGTATGCGCATATTGTAGAACGTTTGGGTAACTACCACAAAACTCTTGGGCCCGGATTTCACGCACTGGTGCCGTTTGTCGACAAAGTTGTTTACAAGCAGGATCTGCGGGAGGAAACAATCGAGGTTGAGCCGCAGGAGTGCTTTACCAAAGATAACGTAAAGGTAGAAGTTGATGGTGTATTGTACATCAGCGTAGTGGATCCGGTAAACGCCAGCTATGGAATTACAGATTATCGCTATGCAGCTGTACAGCTTGCTCAAACAACTACGCGGTCGGTAATCGGGCAGATGGAATTGGATGAAACGTTTGAAGAACGTGCCAAGATGAGTAAAGAGGTTGTGCGAGTTCTTGGTGATGTTGAACGTCTTTGGGGGATTCGTGTTCACAGGTATGAAATTAAGAATATTGACACGCCGAGGACGGTTCAGAAAGCGATGGAGCGGCAGATGACGGCAGAGCGTGAGCGACGGGCAGTTATTGCCACATCTGAAGGTGTCCGGGATTCTAGTGTGAACGATGCCGAAGGACGTAAGGCAGAAATTGTGAATATTTCTGAAGCTGAGATGCAGAGACGCATCAATGAGGCTGAAGGCTGGGCTCAGGAAATAGAAGCGATAGCCGAAGCAACAGCTGTATCCATTGAACAAGTTGCAGATGCTCTGTCGCAACCCAAAGGAAAAGAGGCGATGGACTTGCAGCTGAAACAGAAATATCTAACTGTGCTTGAAGGGCTCGGAAAAGATAAGAACCAGATTATTTTGCCAAAAGATCTTACAGATTACGATGCATTAATGAGTGGCCTGGCGCTTGATAAACCCGAGCGAACCCTGACGGATGAGACGACGGAAGATTTGTAGGTAACATTGCATAACGAAAGAATCTGCCGGCATTCAGTAGCTGAATGGCCGGCTTTTTTTTGCAGTAAAAATACGTTTCAACTATTCAAATTCCATCGTTTGAAAGGTCTGCTTAGGCGTATCTTGATCTATTGTCAGTCATCAGGGAGTTTTCTTCGAGTTACATTTAAAATGGTTAACAATTACCAGAGTTTTCTTT
>CAZVEP010000037.1:12781-29756 GCA_964625635.1 uncultured Rhodohalobacter sp. | reverse complement strand
AACCGCAGATTGATGATTGTCGAAGTGAGATTGCTGAAATAGGAGTTCTGATGTACGAATAGCGTTTGTTTGGACGATACTTCTTCAATCGTCATCCTCAATTCCCCAATCGGTATTCACTACTCAACAAGTCCGTTTTCCAGACCGTATTTCTGACCATGGGTTATGCTGTTGAGAATGTCTTTTGGGTTGTTATCTTCATCAACCACAACCACAGTCGGCTTAAACCTTTTTGCTTCTTCGGAATCCATCTCGGCATATGCCATCACGATCACGCGATCATCAACCTGCGTAAGGCGGGCAGCAGCTCCATTCATACAGCATATCCGGCTACCCCGCTCTCCGGGAATCGTATAGGTCTCAAGCCGAGAACCATTGGTGATATTCACAACCTGTACCTTTTCATAGGGAAGAAGATTTGCCATCTCCAGAAGCTCTTCGTCAATAGTAATACTTCCCTCATACATGAGGTTTGCTTCTGTTACGCGCATTTGATGCAGCTTCGATTTAAACATCGTCAGTTTCATAAATCCGGACTCTTATAATTCAATCAAAATGTTATCAATCAGCCGGGTTTTGCCGAGATATGCAGCACCGGCGAGGATGTAACGCTCACCACTTGATAACGTTGTTACCGGTGAGAGCGTTTTGTCGCTAAACACGTTAAGATAATCAATTTTGAAGCCTTTTGCTTCAAGCTCATCTTTCTGATGTTCAATCAGAAGTGATGGCTCGGTTACGCCAGACGTAATATTCTGCTCAATATACTGCAAAGAGCGGTAGAGGCTCGGTGCTGTAGTACGCTCTTCGGGTGATAAATAAGCATTGCGGCTGCTGAGAGCAAGCCCGTCGTTTGCCCTCACTATCGGGGCGCCTACGATCTCAACACCGTGATTAAATTCGCGCACCATCTGCTTTATAATCTGAACCTGCTGTATATCTTTAAGGCCAAATACGGCAAAGTCTGGCTCAATCAGGTTAAATAGCTTATTGACTACCAATAATATCCCTTCAAAAAATCCCGGCCGGCTGGCTCCGCACATGTGAACATTAAGTGTATCTATCTCAATTTTCAGATATCTTGTGTCGTCGTACATCTCATCACGATCGGGGGCGAATACAATATCAACGCCCGCTTTTTCACATGCAGCCACATCTTCCTGCAGCTGTCGCGGATAGCTTTGAAAATCTTCGTTAGGGCCAAACTGTGTGGGATTTACAAATATTGATACCACCACTATGTCAGCTTTTTGCTGTGCTATATCAATCAGAGACAGATGGCCTTCGTGAAGAGCACCCATGGTTGGGACGAACCCAATAGTCGAATCGCTGTTGTGCTGACGAACAGCGCTGAGTGCACCTCTGAGTTCATCAATTGTTTTACAGACGGATACGGTTTCAGTAAGATCCGGGGAAACGCTGTCTTTGCTCATACTGCCAATTAGAGAAAAAAGAAGCGGGACTGATTTCTCGACCCCGCTTTTTTTGGTTATTAATGTGTGGGATCAGATGGCACGATCGGGATCAAAATCTTCAAGCAGCTCTTTTACGCGGCTGGTAAATGCACCTCCATGAGCGCCATCAATAATACGGTGATCATAACTCATGGATAAGAACATCTGGTGCCGGATGGCAATTACATCGCCATCAACTGTTTCCCGAACTACCGGGCGTTTTTCTATGACGCCGGTTCCAAGAATGGCAACTTGTGGCTGATTAATAATCGGCGTTCCCATCAGGTTACCCACACTTCCGTAGTTTGTAAGCGTAATGGTGCCACCCACAAGGTCATCGGGGCTGAGCTCTTTATTGCGGGCTTTGTACGCAAGATCGTTGACTGCCTTTGCGATACCCGGGAGGTTTTTATCCTGGGCCTGCTTGATGACCGGTACAATCAGTCCGCCCTGACCTCCTTCGCCCAGTGCCACGGCCAGACCAAAGTTGATATCTTTTTTGAGAATAATTTCATCTCCGTCAACAGAGCTGTTAATAAGCGGAAATTCGCCAATCGCTTTGATAAATGCCTCAATGAAAATTGGAGTAAATGTCAGCTTAATACCTGTTTGTTCCTGGAACTTCGCTTTATTCTTGTTTCTCCACTTCACGATATTTGAGACGTCCACTTCACTGAAGGTCGTAACGTGGGCTGATGTCTGCTTCGACCGGACCATATGCTCTGCTATCATCTTGCGCATACGGTCCATTTTGATGCGTTCCACGTTTTCCTGCGGACGTGAGACGTTCAGTTCGCCGGCAGAAATTTTGCTGCTGTCTGAGCTTTGCTTTTCTTTTGGCTGAGATGTTGGTTTCTTTAATCCGCCTGAACTCTTGGCAGATGATTTTTTGGGCTGAACTTTACCTTCTTTTCGGTCTTCCAGATAATTCATGACGTCACTTTTCGATACCCGCCCTTCTTTACCGCTACCCTCAATCGATTCAAGCTCTTCCTGTGATATATTCTCTTCTTTAGCAATTGATCGAACAAGGGGTGAGAAAAACCGGCCGTCGCTTCCAATGCGTTGCGGTTCCGACCCGTTGCCTTCAGCGTCTGCTGTAGATGTTGTACTTTCAGCTGAAGCAGTTTCTGTTGCCTCAGCTGCTTTAGATTCTTTTGAACTTGAACTCGTTTCTTTTTTCTGAGAAGAGGAACCGGATGTGTCTTTACCATTTCCACCTCCGGAAGCAGGCTTGCCGGTGCTGATAATCGCAATGGGCTGACCCACTTCAACGGTATCGCCGGCTTCGACTAAAATCTCGGTCAGTGTACCGGCTTCAGGTGAGGGAACCTCGGTATCTACTTTGTCTGTCGCTATTTCAAGAAGCGGTTCATCCACTTCAACAGTATCACCTACGCTTTTTATCCACTCAATCACTTCGCCTTCCATAACGGATTCACCCATTTGAGGCATGACAACTTCGATGCGTTCTCCTTCACCTTCTTTTTCTTCACCCTCTTCTTCTCCTTCACCTGTATCACCATTTTCAGAGGATGATGTGCCATTGGTAGCGGCCGGTGCTTCAGTGCTCTCTTTTGTCTGCTTCTCAGTTTTTTCATCAGTAGCTTCAGCGTCTTCACTATCTGAGTCATCCGACGACTCGGTCTCGGTCTCGGTATCTGTCTCTTCACCGCTGTCTCCTTCCGATGAGGACTCAGGCTCCCCGCCTTCAGTATCGATTATTGCAATCGTCTGGCCTACTTCAACGGTTTCATCTGCTTCCACTAAAATTTCTACGAGCGTGCCAGATTCAGGAGAAGGAACTTCTGTGTCTACCTTATCGGTGGCTATTTCGAGAAGTGTTTCATCAACCTCAACGGTATCTCCCACACTTTTTACCCATTCAATAACCGTTCCTTCCATTACCGATTCGCCCATTTGGGGCATGACCACTTCAACCTTTGCCATGGTATACGTTTTTCTTAAGCGAGTTTGCAGAAAACGAGTCGTTTTCCTGTGTTTTTATATCCATTAAAGATCAGAATAATCGGCTTTAGATCAAAATAATGCCTTGTTCCATTTTCTTGCATTACAAACTGCTGACCAATCTTTTTGAATAAGGTGTTATCAGCCAAAAGCGCTTCCTTGTTTTTGATATTAACGATGAAAAAGTAACGGGAGTACAGTGTATGCAAAAGCGATTAATATCCAGAGTAATGAGCGAATAGAAGAGTGTGGTATTATTAATTAACGGGTTCAGCTTCTCTGGCTGTGGTTTTTATAAAAAAAATGACCGCCCATAGTAGATGGAAACGGTCATTTAATAAATAGAAATAAACTGAGCGTCAAGTCAGTAATGTAGTCGTATCAGCTGTTGAGCGTAATATCCAACTCAATCGTTGCACCGGCCAGAACTTTAGAAACGGGGCAGTTCTCCTTGGCTCCGTTTGCAATTTCCATGAATGTGTCTTTCTCGATTCCGGGTACGTGTGCACTGGATATGAGTTTGATATTTGTGATTTCAGGCCCGCTCTCTTTCATCGACAGAGTTACTTCTGACGTTGTTTCGACAGATTTCGGGTCATGGCCTGCACTTGCAAGTTCATTTGAAAGAGCCATTGAAAAGCAGGCGGCGTGTGCAGCGCCGATCAATTCTTCCGGATTTGTTTTATCACCGGTTTCAAACCGTGAGACAAAATTATATTCCGCTTCAAATATTCCGCTTTCTACTTTAAGAGTTCCGCTTCCGTTTTTCAGGTCGCCTTTCCAAATTGCTTCTCCAGATCTTGTTGGCATAATAGGTGTATTTTAAATTGAGGTTTGTTCTTCATTAAAATGAATACATTTAAGCAGGTATACGTTCGAAGTCATGATCATTTTTCAGAATTGGCTTTGTGAATCCACTCCTGAAATTCTGAATAACTCTGATGTTTTAAAATCGAAATGTAGAGCGTGTGATTTTTATTTGAATCAAACCCTCTCAAAATAATGCACGCTAAAATAATCGTTCTCATCTGTCCAGGTTTTCAATCGATTGAAATAATCCCCGGCTATATCATTAAATTCATCCACAGTGTATTTGTGGGAGTTTTCGGTATGAATCGTTTCACCTTTTTCAAACTCGATTTGTGTCTTATCAATTTGCGCAATCTGATTTTTCAGGCTCTCAAGATGCATTTCAACACGCCCTTCCCGGGCGTTATAAAAGGCCCGGTGCTGAAACGTGCTGAGATCAAAGTCGGCTCCAATTTCTTCATTTATACGGGCGAGAATATTTTTGTTGAATGCTGCCGTCACGCCTTTGCTGTCATTGTAGGCCGCTTCAAGCACTCCCACTTCCTTTTTCAGATCAACACCGATTAATAATCCATCACCGGCCTTAAGAATTGAGCCTATCGTATTAAGAAACTCAGAGGCGCGTGCTTGCGTAAAATTCCCGATAGTAGACCCGGGGAAATAAACGATGCGCTTCCTGGTATGGTCTGATTCTGGAATTTCAAACGATGACGTATAATCAGCAACGAGAGGCTGAATGTCTAAATTCGGGTAGTCTGAGCGAAGCTTTTCGGCAGTTGTTTGAAGAAAAGCACCGGAAATATCAACCGGCACGTACATGTCGAGATTTTTGCAGTTCTCGATCAGCAGACGCGTTTTCATACTACTGCCGCTGCCAAGCTCAATAAGCTGGACCTGCTCGCCCATAACTTCGCTTATTTCGTCTATCTTATTATTCATGATACTGACTTCACAGTCAGTGGGGTAGTACTCGTCAAGTTGACAAATTTGTTCAAAAAGATCAGACCCGGTTTCGTCATAAAAGTATTTGCTGGGCAGATATTTTTGTTCGCTTTTCAAACCCTTAAGTACATCAGTATGAAACTCTGATATCTCGGTTTTAATGCCGCTTTCTTTCATTTCAGTTGCACGTTTGGGGATTCATCCTGATGAATTATTATAAGCAGTATGACTATTTATTTTGCAAGCCTGATTCCTGTGAATTGCCATCTGAATTTTGCATGGAAAAAGTTACGGTATGTTTTCCGGAAGTGCGATTTGGATGTTGCACAAGATCCTCCTCTCAACACGTACTGATTGCACATAAATTTACCGTTGTATTCACCAAGTGCGCCCGGAAATGTTTCATATCCCGGGTAAGCAGCGTATGAGCTTCGGGTCCACTGCCATGCCTCACCAAACATTTGTTGAAGACCTATTTTTGAAGGACTGGCCGGTGCCGGGTGAAAATATTTTTTATCCACAAAATTTCCGTCGATAGTCAGCGGTTCTGATGCCAGTTCCCACTCAAACTCAGTAGGGAGCCTGCAGCCTGCCCAGCGTGCATAGGCATCAGCTTCGTAGTAACTTACATGCGTCACCGGTTCATTCAGATCGATATCCTCCATTCCATTCAGGGTGAAATGCTTCCATCCGTTTTCAGTTTGATGCCAGTAGAGCGGGGAATTCCAGCCCTCTTCAACAACCATTGCATAACCCTCGTCGAGCCAGTATTTGGGATCTTCGTAACCGCCGTCACTCATAAACTCCTGATACTCACCATTGGTAATCAATCTGCTGGCTAGCTTGAAATCATGAATATATGTCTTGTGGCGCGGAAATTCGTTGTCGTAACCAAACTCGTCACCCGGATGACCCACTTCATACACACCTTCATCAAACGAGTGCCAGCTTAATTCAGGCTGTGGTTCGCCGGCCGGCCGCTTGCCGGAATTGTAAACGGGGTGAAGCGGATTTTGGCCAAACATGATTTTAAGGTCGGTAACCAGCAACTCCTGATGCTGCTGCTCGTGATTAAGTCCCACTTCTATTACAGACCGCCATTCTTCAAACTCCTGTTCACTGCAGGTTTCCAGGAACTCCTGAACATGATTGTTCACGTATTGCCGGTACTCAAGCACTTCCTGGACGGTGGGCCTTGAAAGGTTTCCGCGTTTATTGCGGCAGTGCGGTTCACCGGTTTGCAAATAGTATGAATTGAAAAGATAGCCGTATTGCGGGTGCTTTGTTTGATAGTCTTCTTTGGCCTTTTCAAGAAAAAATGCCTCAAAAAACCAGCTGGTATGAGCCAAATGCCATTTAGCAGGACTTGCATGTTCAACAATCTGAATGATAAAATCTTCAGTCTTTAGCGGTTCAACAAGCTCCATTGTAAATGATCGCACCTCAAAAAAACGGTCAATTACTTCTGATCTATCAGTTAAAGATGCAATTATGCTCTTTTCCGGCATTTTTGTTTCAGTAGTCATAGATTCAGGTTCGATTAATAATTCGAGATCACTATTATTAATTCATTATACCTTAGAAGAGTTCATCTCTAATTTATAAAAATACTGACATGCTCAAAGTGCTGTTTTTCTTTTTGGTTTATTTTATTTCTGCTGACCTGCTTGCTCAGGAGCTGGTGAATTGGCAGGAATTATTGGATGCAGAAGTAGCTCATGAGTATGAAAGGATTCAGATTGGCCCTGATTCTCTGCAATTTGCTGATCTATGGCTGCCCGAGAGAGAAGGTCCGCATCCAACGGTTATCCTTGTACATGGCGGATGCTGGCTTGGGATTTATCCGGGTGTAGCGTTGACGCATCCGGCGGCAGAAGCATTATCAAATGAAGGGTATGCTGTCTGGAATATTGAATATCGCCGCATAGGACAGGATGGGGGCGGATATCCGGGGACGTTCTTGGATGTGGCAAATGCAGCTGACTACCTGAGAGAAATCTCCAGGGAATATAATCTCGATATGAATAATATTGTAGCTGCAGGTCATTCTGCCGGTGGCCATTTAGTAAGCTGGCTTGCGGCCAGGGAAAACATTAACGCCGATAGCGATCTTTATTCTGAAGATCCACTTCCCATCAGCAAGGTTATTTCTTTGGCGGGAATTAATGATCTGGAAGAGTATGCCAGGTTTGGGTCATCACCTTGTGGTGACCAGACAGTAGAGGAGCTGGTGTTGCTTGAAGAACGCGGTTTATTGGCTTACAGTGATACATCACCCGCCAATTTACTACCCTATTCGGCCCGTCATTACGAAGTAGTGGCAGCTTTTGACCGGCCGGTTCCACCATTTCTGGGAAGAGGTTACTGGGCTGCTGTTACAGATACAGGCGGTGAAGCAGAACTTATCTTACAATCAGAAGCCGGTCACTACGAGATGACGGCACCATGGACAGAAGAGTGGCAGCAGGTATTGAAGCTAATAAGTGGCGAATAAGATCTTATGTAGTCTCTTGATACAGTTTAGGCAATTCAAGGTGGTACTGAACGGCGATGATTCGGAAAGCCGTGGTGCTTAAGATACCGGCAATCTGGGCCGCTATAACTGAACCGGTCAGATTGTTCGTTATTACAAATACCAGTCCTCCTAAAACTGCAGCGGATGCATAAATCTCCTTTCTGAAAATCAGGGGTTTGATTGCAGCCAGTACATCCCGTATTACCCCGCCGAAACATCCAGTAACAGTCCCGAGAGCGATGGAAATTCCAATACTCATTCCAGAATTTAACGCAATTTGGGTACCTGTAACAGTAAACAGACCAAGACCTACTGCATCAAAATAGAAAAGCCATCCTTCCCACTTGCTTATTCTCTTATTGAAAAGCAATGCAAAGCCAAACCCCGCGAGCACCGACCATATAGTAAGCGTATCTGTAAGCCAGTTGACCGGTGTGTTACCAATGAGAAGATCGCGCAAGGTTCCGCCCCCGATAGCCGTCACGAATGCAAGGACAAGGATGCCAAAGATATCGTACCGGCTGCGAATAGCTGCTGTTGCGCCCGATACAGCAAAAGCAAATGTGCCGAGAGCATCGATAGTCGTAAGAAGATCAAATTCGATCAAGGTGAAGTGCTGGGTTTTTGGATGAAGATAAAATCAGTAAATCTCAATTTTATTCATAATCTGAGTTTACAGAAACTATTTTCAGATTGAGTCTTGAAGCGTAGTCAGTTATCGGTTAACTGTTATTCGGACCCTGCACACTGTACCTCGTAAATTTTCCCCGATAACCAAATCCAAACACTAAACTGCGATTAGTTTTGAGAAACAGACGATACCCTCGTTAAACTGCTCATTTACTTTAAACCCCGCTCTTTCAAAGAGCTGGTTACTCTCTTTTAGGGACCAGAACTTTACGCCGCCCCAGCTTGCCGGCCCCTGTAGCAGCTTGCCGGCTATAGAATCAGCTTTAAGAAGATGCATCATGAAAAAAGCCCCGCCTTTTTTGATGACCCGACGGCATTCATAGAGAACTTTTAATTCATCAGCGAGTTCGTTTAGCGTGCCGCCCATCATGAGCCCGTCAAACATTCCAGCATAAAAAGGCATGGTTCGGGCATCGGCCCGTATCAGAAAAAGATCATTTTTTTCTTTTACGGCTTTCTTTCTTGCCTCCTGAAGCATGGCTTTGGAGATATCGATTGCAACCACTTCTGACTTGTTTTCTGCCTGTTTTACACAGCGGGCATACAGCGCAGTAGAGCAGCCTACATCGAGGTAAAGTTTTTCCGGCCCGGGTTCAAGCCAGTCGATGAGAAGCTCTTTTTCCTTTTCAATTGGGAATGATTCCCCGGTTAGTATGCTCAGTGACTTATTTCGCCAAACGTCTTCATATACAGCAGCAGTAAGGCTCAGATGATTGCTCCAGTTTGCGATCGAATAGCTATGCCCATCGCTCATCAAATCTGCTATGTTGCCTTCAATCTTGTACTCACGGCCTTTCCCTGAGGATAATGTGCCGCTATACCTGCGAGACAGGTTTGAAACTTTCCCGGGAAGCAATATTGAATGTTGATCGCTGTCGGGTGCGCGAAGTTTTAGATCCATAACAGTTATTTGATTATTACCGGAGTGAAACGGTACGACAAAACAGAAAAGGTGTTGCAGGAGTTCTGTAAAGACAACTCCCATTGTATATTAAAGCCAGATAGTATAAGAGCGGATTGGATGACGTCTGTAACGAGAGACAGATACTTTATTTCTGAACCACTATTGAAATCTGGGCGCCTTTTTCAACGCCAAGCATTTCGCGGGCATCACCTTTATTAATGGCAATTTCAAGTACGCCTGAACTTCCAATATAGGCAGCAGGTTCGCCATCAGGAACGTCGCCGAACGTATTTACGACCGTATCGAAAATAGTATTACCCACATATATTTTCAGATCACCACCCCCGACGGCATCGCGAATCATCGACTCGGGAATATTAGAGATAAGATTTCCAAAATGATCTATATGAACAACCCATCCCTGGACGCCGTCTCTGTCGGAAATGGGAACGGCCCAGCGATATGTTTCCAGTTTTTCGATCGGTTGACCCAGCTCAGACATTTTTACTCCATTGGAAAGATGTGCCGCAACCGGCGCAAATATGTCCCGTCCGTGAAAGGTGCTCGATTGATCTGCCCGCCAAAAGTCCGGGTTAGTCAGTTCTACACCTTTATAGTCATACTGGTCAGTAATCAGGGAAAAGATTCCGTTGTCGGGCCCGACCAGGTATTGGTCTTTAATTTTTATGGCAATGGGCTTTCTGTTTGTTCCCACCCCGGGATCAACCACAACGAGGTGAACAGTATTAGGCGGGAAAAGCATGGCAGAATTGCGAACAACCCAGGCACCTGCCATAATATCTTGTGGCGGTATTTGATGCGATATATCGACCAGGCGTGCTTTTTCCGAGATTGAAAGAAGCACGGCTTTCATAGCTCCTACGTAGTGATCCTGTACCCCAAAATCTGTTGTAAGAGTTATAACTTGGTGCATTAATCAGGCATAGCTGTTCAACATGACGGGCATAACGAGCATTAACATCTCTTCCTCTTCCTCTTCTTCAGACGGTTTAACAATACCGGCTCTGTTTGGAGTTGAAAATTCAAAGGTAGCTTCTTTGCCATCAACATTGCTGAGTATGTCAGCGAGGTATTTTGCGTTAAACCCAATCTCCATTTCACCGGCATCGTATTCACAGCTGATAGTCTCTTTCGCTTCGCTGCTCATGTCGATGTCTTCAGCGCGGATAGTAATTTTATCCGGTCCGAGTTGTAGTCGGATTTGACGGGTTGTGGTGCTTGAAAAGACCGCTACACGCTTTACTGTGGAAAGCATCTGATCTTTATCGATGCGCAGGATTTTGTCGTTATCGCGCGGAATCACAGATTCATAGTTGGGATACTGCTCATTAATCAGGCGAGTAATGATAATTGTGTTTTCGCTCTTAAACTGAACATGATCCTCAGATATGATCATATCACATTCAGCTCCGTCGAGGGCCTTTGATACAAGACTAAGTGCTTTTTCCGGAACAATGAAATTGAGAGGCGTCTCAGAGGTTAAATTCGAATTCACGAATCGTACCAGACGGTGGCCGTCTGTTGCTACAAATTTACTTCCGGCAGTCCCAATATCGAAATAGACACCCATCATCGCCGGGCGCAGATCGTCTGTCGATACGGCAAACATGGTGCGCTGAATAGCGTTCGTGATCAGGTCGGTGTCCGTGCTAAGATTAACGCCTTCATCCATATTCGGAATCTCAGGAAAATCATCAAAATCTTCACCAACGAGCTTATACTTTCCTTTATCGGTTCGAAACTGCACATTATGGTTCTCATCAACTTCAAATAAGACAGGGATGTTTGGCAGCTGACGCAGTGTTTCCTGCAGACGTTTGGCAGGAATGGCAACAGCGCCCTCCTCCTCGATATCAGCACTGATGTATTCCACAATTGAAATTTCCAGATCGGTAGCAGTGAGTTTTAAACGGCCCTCCTCACTTTCAAATAAGATCGTTTCAAGGATTGGGAGCGTTGCTTTGGTAGGTACAGCGCCAATTACTGCTGAAAGCCCTGCATTGAGGTCACTGCTAGATACATTAAATTTCATACTCAGGAGTCAAAAGTTGAACGGTGAAGGTCATTTAAATCAATAAATATGACTAGATTTCAGGATGTGTATACTAAGAAATCTTGCCTCTTACCGCAACCTGTAAAGGGCTCTAAATTAGCCAATTGTCTGCTTTTAAAGCGTAATCGGGTGAGCCAGGTTTAAATCAGGAAATTCATGTCGTCTCAAAGCTCAGGAAACTCAGTTATATGATTCCTGATGTACCTTCGTTACCTTTTCATCTGCCATCTATAAAGATTATATTGGCAACCGAATTAAAAATATTTTATGCGATTAGTATTCATACTTTTGCCTTTTCTGATTATGACGGCCGATGTGGCAGCGCAGTCATTTACCAACGCGAAGTATGGGGGTGATTTTCTATCAGTAGGGGCTGGCGCCCGGGCCCTTGGTATGGGAAGTGCGCACGTGGCAATTACAAACGACGTAACATCCGCCTACTGGAATCCCGCCGGACTTGCTGACGTGCAGTCTCTGGATATTGCCTATATGCATTCAGAGCGATTTGCAGGAATTGTAAGCTATGATTACGGAGCTGTTGCCTATCCGCTGAAAGAATCGCAAAGTACGATTGCGCTGAGTTTTTTCCGTCAGGGCGTGGATAATATCGCAAACACACTGAATGCGTGGGATCGCGACCGAAACCTGCCCAGGGAAAATCCTGAAGATTTTATTGAGCAATTCAGTGTGGCGGACATGGCGTTTATCTTTTCATATGCCACTTTTGCCAGCGAGAGTCTCTCGTGGGGCGTGAATGCGAAAATTATAAATCAGCGACTGGGTCCTTTTGCCGATGCATGGGGTTACTCTGTTGATGCAGGTGTTCGATACCGCATGGGGAATACTCTGTTTGGTGTGCATGTGATGGATCTCACGACGATGATGAAGTTCTGGTCAGTCGACGAATCTGAGTTCGGCGATTTTGAGGAGACATTTGGCGACGCAATTCCAACAGGACAAAATGAGCGGGTGCTGCCAACACTCAAGGCGGGAGTTGGCCACAGTCGTCAATTCGGTGATTTTGTGATGACTGGTGCACTCGATGTGGATATGAGATTTGAAAATCGTCAGGCCTTTTTTATTAATCTTGGAAGGGTAAGTTTTGAACCTCATGCCGGGCTTGAAACGACCTATAAAGAGAGGCTCAGTTTACGGCTGGGACTTACCGATGTGACGACTGACCTTCAAAATAAAGTGTACATCTCACCAACGCTGGGGGCCGGAATTCACCTGAATAATGTATTTGTTGATTACGGCTTTGCCAACTTTGGCGGCGGTGCCACCTCACTGGGTGTGACTCACCGGATTTCTCTTCGAGTGACTATTTGATTCATTTAAAGTTCTATATAATCTTGCCATTAAGTCATGTCGCACTCAGATGCGGCATCTCCAATTTGTGATGCAACGTATGAGTTTCCAGCGAAAATAGAGTCATCGTATGAGTCACCAACGAATGACAATCTGATTTGATCAAACTTGCCATTTATAAAGAAACTCATCTGATGACTTACGAAATGGCTAAAAAAATTTAAACGTAAAATCGATTGCAGCCTCATGAACCACCGAATAATGATCGCGGGCCCTACAGCATCAGGGAAAAGCAGCCTCGCTGTGAAGCTCGCAAAAAGGATCAATGGTGAGATAATCTCGGTTGATTCCCGGCAGTGCTATCGTCAAATAAATATTGGTACGGCCAAACCAACTGAATCGCAGCTGCGTGATGTGCCTCATCATAATATTTCGAACCTTGACTTGAGAGAAGATGATTCGGCAATGCAGTTTCATACGAGGGCCACAGAGTGGGTGAAAGAAATAGAAGAGAGAGGCCGAACCGTGATTTTTTGTGGGGGAAGTACGTTGCACCTGCAAAGCCTTTTGCGTCCGCTCGATGAGATGCCATCATCAAATGATGAGAATATCCGGGCAATCGAAGATGAAATTGACGAGAAGGGAATAGAGAGTGTTTTTGAAAAGCTGAAACAGGTGGATCCGGATTATGCGGGCAAGATGAATGACAGGAACCCGCGTCGTATCATCCGTGCATTGGATGTATGGATGCAAACAGGTCAGCCTTTTTCACATTTCCACAATGATAAGCCCATTGAACGGCCTGAACATATGAGCGTTTTCGCAACACACTGGCCGAGAAAGATGCTTCATCAAAGAATAGAAGAAAGATGCGACCGGATGCTTGCGAATGGACTGGTTGAAGAGACGAGAAGACTGCTGGAGATGGGATATTCACCTCAGCTTCAGGCGCTTCAGACGGTGGGTTACAGGCAGGTAATTGAGTATTTGAATGGAGAAATTGATCGCGAACAGATGGAAAAAGATTTTAAAACGGCAACCCGGCGCTATGCAAAACGCCAGATCACGTGGTTTAGGCGCTGGCCTTTTTTGACGTGGCTAAACCGTCATGAAAACAGTGAGGAGGATCTTTTGGAAACGATCCAACAACAGGTAGCGGCTGACATGAATAAAGGTTAACTTTCAGTTTGTCATTAAACCGCTGATAATCATCGTTATGTATAAAGCAAACGTTCACATCACACTCCGAAAATCAATCCTTGATCCAAAAGGGAAAGCCGCTCATCATGCCCTTCATAATCTGGGTCTGAAAAGCGTTAGCAGCGTTCGAATAGGAAAATTTGTAGAAATGGATATCGATGCTGATACAGAAAAAGAGGCATCTGATATCGCTGAATCCGCTTGTGCCCAGCTTCTTGCCAATGAAGTGATGGAAGATTATGAGATTGAGATCATAAAGCCAGAACCGGCTCAATAATGATAGATACGCGTTACCCCATGCGGATGCAGATGGAGGAAGAATCCCCTCAAAGAGGCCCTGAAACAGAGGTGCTTGATCTGCCAGAAAAAGATGAGGCTGAGGATACACCGTGGCGTGTAATATTATATGATGATGATATACACACGTTCGACGAAGTGATAAACCAATTGCTTAAAGCCCTGGGTTGCTCAGTTGAAAAGGCAGAAGAGATCACTATGAAAGTTCATAACGATGGAAAAGCGACTGCTTTTGAGGGATCATTTGAGGAGTGTCTCAAGGTCAACTCCGTACTTCAGGAAATACAATTAGTCACCGAAATTAAAGGATAAAAATCGTGTCAAAGAAAATTGGCGTACTCGTATTCCCCGGCTCTAACTGCGACCATGATGCCTATCACGCCATGGGTAAAATTATGGGAGCCGACACCTCATTTATATGGCATAAAGATACCGACCTAACTGGTATTGACCTGCTTATTATACCCGGCGGATTTTCCTACGGGGACTACCTTCGATCGGGCGCTATTGCAAGATTTTCACCTGTTATGCAAGCAGTTGTAGAGTACGCTGGCTCAGGCCGGCCTGTATTGGGGATTTGTAATGGTTTTCAGATTTTGCTTGAGGCAAACCTGCTTCCGGGCGCCATGCTGCATAATGAGAAGCTGAGATTTGTCTGCAAAAATGTAAACATTCGCGTGGAGCATACTGATTCAATGTTTACCTCAGCACTTGAAAAAGGGCAGGTTCTGTCAATCCCCGTATCGCACGGTGAGGGGAACTATTTTATTGATAATGACGGTCTGAATAAACTTAACGATCAAAACCAGGTGCTGTTTCGTTATTGTGATGAAGATGGGAACCTGTCTAAAGTGGCAAATTTTAATGGCTCCGTCGACTCGATTGCCGGTATAGTCAATGAGCAGGGCAACGTACTGGGAATGATGCCGCATCCGGAACGCGCAATGGAATCTATTCTTGGAAATACAGACGGCAAGCTGCTATTCGATTCTCTCTTCAATGAACTTCATATTGCCTGATTTATGGATCTAACACTCTTAAAAAAAATTGTCCAAACTCCCGGTGCTCCCGGTCATGAGACTCCCATAAGAGCGCTTATTCGCAAAGAAGTCGAGGGTATTTCAGATGAAATTTCGACTGATTCTATTGGCAACCTGATCGTACGCGTAAAAGGGGACGGCCCCAAAGTGATGATGGCCGCACATATGGATGAGATTTCATTAATTTCGACCCATGTAGATGACAAAGGATTTATCCGGTTTTCCACCCTTGGTGGTTTCGATCCCGAAACGCTGGTTAATCAGCGTGTATGGGTCCACGGCACTGAAACGATACCGGGCGTGATTGGAGGTAAACCTATTCATACCCAATCAGATGAACAGAAAAAATCAAAAACGAAACTCAAAGAGCTGTTCATTGATACCGGCCTGCCGGGTGATCGGGTAAAAGAGATTGTGCGTGACGGATCGGTCGTTACCCGGATGGGTGAGTTGATGGAGTTGGGTGATTGCCTGACGGGAAAATCCCTGGATAACAGAATTTCTGTGTTTATACTGATTGAGGCATTGAAAAAAGCATCATCCTGCAATTCAGATTTGTATGCTGTATTTACGGTTCAGGAAGAAGTAGGCATTCGCGGTGCCCGGGTGGCAGCTCAGCATATTCAGCCCAAGATTGGAATCGCACTCGATACTACTATAGCAAACGACCTTCCGGGTTCAGGAGATCATGAGTCCTGTACGAGTCTGGGAAAGGGAACGGCTGTAAAAGTGATGGATAAGAGTGTTATCTGTACTCCCAGCCTGGTAGCGAAGCTCGAAGAAATTGCAAATGCACACGACATAACACATCAGCGTGAAGTTCTGACGGCGGGCGGAACCGACACCTCCGGAATGCAATATCTTATTGGCCTGGGCAGTTATGTATCCTGTATTTCAACTCCTACCCGCTATATTCACAGCACGGTGGAAACTGTTTCTAAAACAGATGTCGAAGCTGGAATTGATCTGGCAGCAGCTACAATTGAAGAGATTGGAAATTTTAATCCTGAACGTCACTAATACCCTGTTTGATGCTCAAACTTCACAGCGAAAATCTGGTTAAAAGCTATCGTGGGCGAGTCGTCGTCGACAAAGTTTCCATCAATGTGAAACAGGGAGAAATTGTAGGGTTATTGGGTCCGAACGGTGCCGGCAAAACGACCACCTTCTATATGTTTACAGGGGTTATCCGTCCAAACGCGGGAAACATCTATCTGAACGATCAAAAGCTAACCAAAAAGCCCATGTACCAGCGGGCCAGGATGGGGATCGGATACCTTTCGCAGGAAGCAAGCGTATTCAGGAATCTGACAGTTCGTGAAAACCTGGAGGCAACCCTGGAATTTCATAAAGTGCCAAAGAAGGAGATCAGGGAAAAAGCAGACAAACTTATTGAAGAGTTTGGGTTGGAAAAAGTTGTGAAAAGTAAAGGAATTAGTCTTTCCGGAGGGGAAAGGCGCCGGACAGAAATTGCTCGTGCTCTTATTACGGACCCCAAATTTATTCTGCTTGATGAACCCTTTGCAGGAGTTGATCCTATTGCGGTAGAGGATATCCAGCAGATTGTGTCAGATCTTGGCAAAAGAAATATTGGCATATTTATTACCGACCATAATGTGCATGAAACACTGGCTATCACAGACCGTGCCTACCTGATGTTTGAAGGGAGAATTCTGCGTGAGGGTACCGGTGAAACTCTTGCTGATGATGAGGAAGCCAGGGAATTGTACCTGGGGCGCCAGTTTAAGCTGGATCGTTACCAATGACCAGTAA
>CAZVEP010000037.1:8585-12681 GCA_964625635.1 uncultured Rhodohalobacter sp. | reverse complement strand
AAATTTTAACGATCCCAATTACCAGACTAAATAGATATCTAAATGAAAGAAACTACAGTACAGGAACTCAAGGAAAAGAAAGACCGTAACGACGATTTTACATTACTGGATGTGCGCGAACCACACGAGTACCAGATCTCAAATATAGACGGCACCCTGATTCCACTGGATGATTTACCCGGACGCACGGATGAACTTGAAAAGAATAAAGAGATTGTAGTGATGTGCCGGTCAGGCGCCAGAAGTGCACAGGCGGTCAAGTTTCTTGAAAATAAGGGGTTTGAAAATGTATCGAACCTTGTGGGCGGTGTAAATGCATGGGCTAAAGAAATTGATACCTCGCTGCCGGTTTACTAGCTGCAGACTTTTTTGAAGCTTCTCTCCATATTGAATCCAGCGAGGGTAAATAGAGAGTTGCCGGATATGATCTTATAAAAAAAAGCCCGGCAGAACCGGGCTTCGTAGAACAATCAATTTTAGTTGCCGCTGAAATCAAAACCTGAATTCAGCCGCCACAGTTGATTTCATTGGCATTTCCTCGCGTGGCAAGATGTAAACGTTGCTTCCGGTTTCGAGGCCTTTAACAGCCAGCCAGTTCAGCAGATCCACATCTTCATTGGAAGGCTCATCCGTGAGATGAACTTCATGATTATCTTCATCATAATGACCCCAGCGATCGTCGCCCATTGAAATGAAGATGTTTTTTGATTTCCCCATCACCGTTGACTCAATAACTTCCGTCAGGTTATTTGAAACCTTGTTATCAGTCCGTTCTGAAAACTGATCGAGAGAGTTGTACATATCTTTAAGGAAGTAATTTTGAATCTTCTCCCAGCCTTTATCTTTCAGATCATGATCTTTCATGTCGTCAGGATTGGTGTCTACAGTTTGATCAACCGTGCGATTGTAGCTGTTGATTGATTTATAAAACGCCAGATTATCTTCGAGCCCGATAAGGATGAGCGGATGATTATTGTTTTTTAGCTTATCTGTGATCGCCTTCTCAAGCTGACGGAAATAGGCTTCAAGAACTCCGCGGTTGTCTTCATCTCCGCTACCATGGCCAAAAAACATCGCTTTATTTCTTTCGGCACCTGTATGAAATTGAAGCTGTTTTTCCTGAACAACTTCCAGGTAGTCATCAATATCCGTTGATACCTCATCGGGTGTAATATCTTTTGATTCATTTCTGGTGCACTGGAGCAGCCGGGCGTTTTTTCTGCTGATTGCAAGTACATTGAATGTACCGTCAAGACTGACCATTGGCAGAATGGGTGTTATCAGGAAGTGGGTGTTGATGTAAGATTTTTCTTCAACACTGTAGGGCAACTGGAAATAATTGAAATATCCTTTTGCCAGGTACACAACCAAGCCATTATCCTGGTGCGACCAAAACATTGGTTTTTCGAGGAGCTCTTTGGCTGGTTTAAGAATTTCATCTATATCTGACTGTTTCATTCCCCGGTCGCTGAGAGCGTCAGTAACGTTGGCCAAGAGATTTTTAAAACGAATGGGATCTTGTTTAATATCTTCTCCCATTTTGTGTGTCGGCATCGTTATGGAGATTAATGGGTTGCCGTTTTTTTCTAGGATCTCTTCAACTGTTTTATCACTTACCATGTTTTACCTCATGTGTTACTTGGGGTTATGGTTATGCTTACTCACTATTATAACAAAAAAATCTTTGCTATAATGATTCCCGCTATATGATACTAAAGTTGTATAAATATTAAATGAGTAAAGGCTTAAAAAAAAGCATCGGTCCCGGACTTGTTATGGCAGCGGCCGCAATAGGCGTGTCTCATCTCGTGCAGTCAACCCGGGCTGGTGCCGAATTCGGTTATGCGCTTGTTTGGGCGATTCTGCTGGCAAATTTGTTTAAGTATCCATTTCTGGAGTTTGGCCCGCGATACGCAATTGCCACAGGCAGGCATATGATTCATGGTTATGCAAAGCTTGGCCGCTGGGCATTATGGATCTACATTATCTTTACGATTGGAACTATGTTTGCAATACAGGCAGCCGTTACGATAGTGACTGCCAGCCTTGCCGCTGAACTGACAGGAATAACCCTGACGGCGGGACTCTGGAGCACTATCATTCTTGGGTTGTGTATAATTCTTCTTTTTAAAAACAGCTATGCTGTACTTGATACCGTCATTAAGCTTTTCATGGTTGTGCTTGCTGTTTCTACAATAGTTGCTGTAACGGCAGCTCTGATTCAATCACCCGGCGTATCAGGAGAAACAGCTTCCATTGCAGCTCCTGAGGTATGGACCGTTTCCGGTGTCGCGTTTTTGATTGCGCTGATGGGCTGGATGCCAATTCCTATTGATGCATCAGTCTGGCACTCAATTTGGACTCTTGAACGGTCAAAACAGACCAAATACATTCCAAAGCTAAAAGAATCGCTGATCGATTTTAACATAGGCTATATCGGGGCTGCACTTTTTGCACTGGGTTTTTTGGCTCTCGGAGCCGAGGTTATGTTCGGGTCCGGCAAGTCGTTTGCTGCAAGTGGAGGAGACTTTTCACGGCAGCTTATTAACTTATATACGGTAACTCTGGGTGATTGGGCTTACCTCTTTATCACAGCCTGTGCATTTTCAACAATGTTCAGCACAACATTCACAGTCACAGATACCTACCCAAGAGTTTGCAGCGAGCTCCTCTCTCTTGGTAATGCTGAAGAAACAGGGCCACGCAAAAACAGTTCATACCGGCTGCTTTTGGTAGGAATTACGGTTGTTTCGCTTGCTCTACTGTTTTTAATGGGTGACCGCTTCAGGCTGCTTATTGATATTGCAACTACCCTGTCTTTTTTGACAGCACCAATACTTGCTTTCATCAACTACCGTTTAATATATAATACAGACGTAGACGCCGAGTTTCATCCACCAAAATGGTTACATTACCTTTCAATTGGCGGTTTGTTTTTCTTGTCCGGCTTCGCACTTTTTTATGTATACTGGATGATCGGCATTTGATCCCTTTTTTATGAAGAAAATTTTATTGTTTTTTGTTTTCTCCATCGTTCTGATTGGTGAAATTAACGCACAATTTTACAGCACCCAATATCGGACACCCGGGCAAAACTGGACCCAGCTTCAAACAGATCGGTTTCGAATAATCTATCCTGCCCGGTACGATTCGCTTGCCAGGGAAACCCTTGCTATTCTTGAAATGGACTATATCAATGTTCAGAATCTGGTGGGCGGTGATCTTCAGGATTTCCCAGTGATTCTGAATCCTGAAAACGACCGTTCAAATGGGTTTGTGTCACCCTTTAATTTCAGATCTGAGATAGAGATTGCACCGTTTCTGGGTAAAACCCTTAGCCCTCAGTCAGGTACCTGGCTGGAAACCGTGCTGCCTCATGAATTGGTTCATGCGCTTCATTTTAGCGTCAATAATCCATCAATTGTGCGGCCGCTTGGACTGTTTTCACCAGATGCCCGTCGGTCTATCCATTCAGCTACCCCGTTTGGTTTTATTGAAGGGATCGCGGTTGAGCACGAAAGTCATCGAGTATTGGATAACGCCGGGCGGGGTAACTATCCGTACTTCAACAATCAGTTCCACTCGATGCAGGGAGCAGATGAACCCTGGTCGATGGGACAGCTTGTGCACACCACAACGTACACTCCACCTTTTAACCGACATTACATAGGAGGGTATCAGTTCGTGAATTGGCTGCAAAATCAGTATGGTGACGGTGCCATGGAGGATGCCATTCGTAAACACTATCAGCTGCCCTTCTTAGGGTTTGGGTTTGCTTTGAAACGTACGACGGGGCGCTGGCCCGGTGGTCTCTATAGTGATTTTATGAACGAGGAAAACAGAGTTCATACTGAAAAAATTAATAGTCTTGAAACCGATACAGACGCTCTTTCTGATGAAATTCCAGTAAAGGCTGAGTGCGTCAGGGCAAGCCGGCCGGTTTGGATCAGCGATACGGAAGTATTGTTCTACAGCCGGGCATGTAATAGGCCATCCGGATTTTATGTTTATGATATAGGTTCCCAAATCTCTGATTATTTTCACGAAGTCAGTATTACAGGAGACTATCATTATTCATTGTCAGCAGATCAAACCA
>CAZVEP010000037.1:0-8485 GCA_964625635.1 uncultured Rhodohalobacter sp. | reverse complement strand
CACGAAGTCAGTATTACAGGAGACTATCATTATTCATTGTCAGCAGATCAAACCAAACTTCTTTATTCACGCTTTTATGCCGATCCGAAATATGACAACAGCTTCCTTGCGGATATTCATGAGTTAAACCTCGAAACAGGAGACGATAGACGAATTACAAAACGCAAGCGCGTGGTATCTCCGGCGTATTGGAACAGGCAGATTCTGGCGGCTCAAACCGAGGGGCAGACTCGCGGTCTTGTTGTGATAGACCCACAAAGTGGCGATGTAACCAGTAAATATTCAAAAGCTCCTAACAGTACCCTGATTACCATGGAGCCATATCCGACAGGCAGGGCAGATGCACCAACGGCAATTATTGGGAAAAAGAACGGCATTCAGGCTGTATGGTTCGAGGATCTGACAGTTGTTGAAACGCTATTCGAAAGAGATCCGGATATCGTTTTTGAGGATGCCTCGATATTTGATCCATCCTGGAATACATCCGGTTCTATACTCTATTTTTCAGCTGATGATGGCGATGCAATGAATATGTATGCGTTTGATATGGATACTGAAACTATTAGGCAGGTAACGGACAGCCGGTACATTGCAATGGAGGGGAGTTTATCACCTGATGAAAGCATGCTGGCCTATATTTATCAAAAAGAAAACGAACAGCTGCCATCGATTTTGAATACTGAGGACTTTTACGGCGACGAGCTGGATAGTTCTGAATGGGGCATTACAGGAAATGTAAATTCGATGTTGAATCGGCCATTGCTTAATCAATCGAATGCATCAGAAGTACTCAGTGATGTTGACTGGGAAGAGTCAGAATACTCAACAGGACTGGGCTGGCTCAAGCCAAGAATGTGGCTGCCTGTAGCTGAAGATGTCGTCGACGATTATGACCGGATTGGAGTATCCCTTGAAAGTGCTGATCGGCTGAGTAAAAACGCGTACTCCTTGGAATTCACTTACTTTCGTCAGGCGTTTTGGTTTGATGGCACCTATCGTTATAAGGGTCGTTATCCCGGATTTGAGCTGGACCTATACAACAGGCCGTCAGCTTTGGCATTTTGTCTTGACAACTGTGGTACAAATGACCCACTACTTTTTCCTGTTATTGCACAGCAAAGAGGCAGTACCTTTTCAATTCCTTTTCGATACAGGCTTGAGCAGAACACTCGTTTTTCATCATTTTTAATTGAGCCTGAGTTTTCTGCCAGGCAGATCCGGTTTAATAATTTTGATGATGCGTCTCAGCCTGTTTCTGAATTTGAGCAGCCACGTTACACTCTGGGACTTAACACTTCGCTGAATCTTGGACTGCGTCAGAATACGCGCGATGTGCAGCCCAACAGGGGTGTTCAGCTATTTACCCAAACCCGGTACGGTTTAAATTCGAGCGAATTTTCTCTTCAATTACCTGATGGCGTTTCAACAAATCCGCTGAGCCGAGGCCGTGGATTCCGAGCCGGAGCCGTGTTTTACACCGCTCCTTTAAGCAGGTATAATCAGTCACTCCGGGTGGGCATTCAGGGATTTACACAAACTACCGGATTAGTTTTTGATACGGAATCCGTGATATCAAATCTTTTCGAAACCGGTATCACAGCAGGAACTACAGAAACCGGTATTTTAGATACACGCTATACGATTCCATTAATTTACCCGGACGACGGAGGATTACTGCTGCCGGTTTATCTTTCGAATATTTATATGGTTTTGTTTAGTCAAACCGTAGCGGACCTTGATCGGGTTAACGCCTCAACCCGTACAGTTC
Source organism: uncultured Rhodohalobacter sp. (assembly GCA_964625635.1). Lineage (GTDB taxonomy): Bacteria > Bacteroidota > Rhodothermia > Balneolales > Balneolaceae > SW132. Next base: position 6,717 of record CAZVEP010000037.1, on the reverse strand, counting down.
TGGGGGCAGGGCTGCGGTCGAGATTTAAACTAGGTAACCTGCAGTTTGATTTGGGTATCTCAGTTGGTTGGGAACCGGCAAGGAATCGCGTTGACTATTTGTTTGGGAGTTTTTAAGGAAAATCAGGCTGATATCGAGCTTTTGCCCCGCAATGCCTCTTAGGGACTTGCGGGTCTGGTTTTATCTGAATTTAGATGTAGACTTAAAAAGACACGGAATTATTTCAAGAGGATCTTAAGCATTCATTTGTTCCGGACCTATTTAATAAGCAGCATCTGATGCGAAACCCGCCTGTCTTGATGGTCTAACACCGCGATGTACACACCACTGGCATTTCGGCTCGCATCCCATCTGACCTCATGCCATCCGGCAGTCACCCGGCCATCTACAAGCGTTGTCACCTGTCTTCCAAGGACATTGTAAATCGTAATCTCTATATGCCCTTGTTCACGTATACCGTACCGAATAGTGGTACTTGGATTGAACGGGTTAGGGTAATTTCCGTCCAGCGCTACCATCTCAGGTATTTCAAAATCATCATCTTCTGTAATCGAAGTAGCCGTAGTACTTATTTCTGCCTCGCGGGAAAATTCGCTCTCAGTACCTGATGTATCTACCGCTGTAACGCGATAGAAATAGGTTTCACCTCCTTCAATATTACTATCTGTATAAGAGCTGTCCATCGTCGCGACAGAGTCAATGGGGGTAAAATCAACCGGAGTGCCAGATAAAGAAGATGTATCCCGATAGATTCTATACCTGGCAAGAGCTGAATCTTCAACGGCATTCCAGGTTAGGTCTATAACACTGTCGCGAAGAGAGCCCTGAAGGTTCATCGGTGAGGGGAAAGGAGTTCCTGTCGTGATAAATGTATCCGGCGGTGCAATGGTCAGATTTACGACATCGTGCGCCAGTTCGGGGTCTTCGGTTGTAGCCACATCAAGTATGCAATTATCCAGGAGAATAGCGTTAGAAACGCCGGCCTCTTCACAAATTTTTCGGGCATCTTCCCTGCGCTGCTCAGATAGCTGATCTGTCGTAAATTGTTGTTCCGGAAAATCCAGATCAGCAAACGTTGGCGTTCCAAAAAGTGATTCATCCTGCGTAATTCTCCAGTCATTACCGAACACGCGGTACAATTCCCGAAATGAGGCCGGATCTATCTCTTCCTTGTCTCTCGTTTGAAAGCCACCAATCAAGCCATCAAGAGAATCCTGAGCCTGTTCAACCGATTCTGCTTTGGTAAAGAAATGGACATTTGGCAATCTTGGTGTTGCCGCATCCGGGTCAATCAGCGTTTCAACACGGTGATTCCCGCTCGGCCAGTCGATAGTAAAGCTGCGAGCCGTACGGTAAACAATACCTCCCTGAGAAAGCTTTAGTGGGTTTCCGCGGGAAACTGTGGCCGAACTTCCATTTATTTTAAGTGGTTGATCTTCACCGGAAACCAGTACAACACGGTCACCGGCCACATCCATGGCTACTGCAGTGGCAATGGTAAGGTTGACAAACATTCCGGATATTGGCTCAAGACGAAGCTGTACCTCAAAATCTTCACTTTCCTGAAGAGATTTAGCAAGAATAAATTCACCAACTGCCTGAAAGTCGAAGCCGGCGCCCTCAAAATTAACAAAATGAGGATGCCCATATACACCACCGGATGGAAAAGCTCCGTCAACTCGCTGACCACCCAAATTCGAAAATGCCGGGGGTTCGCAATCGGTATCTTCTTCAGGTTCCCCGATCTGAAGTGTTAAACTCGACGTTCTGGTAGGTGCGCCAGTACTATCTCTCAAGCCGGTATCACTAAGACTTTCCGCATCAATATAGGTGAGGTACGGAGATGTTTTTTGGGGCGCTTCATACGTCAGGGATGTTACGCCACTTGTTTCATTATAGCGAGTGAAGTCTATGTTTGAAATGAGGCCTATAGCATTTCTATAAATTATTCTTGGGTTATTAGCATTCTCAACTGTTACCTCAATTTCATATTCAACACCCGGCTTAAGTGTTGCCGGATTGCTTCCCGGACAATTAAGAGGAGTGGGGTCTAATGGAACCGACGAGCCATTTGAGAGATTGGTAATACTCGTAAACTCTACATCGACAGGTCTCACTGGTATATTTCGAACCCCTCCGATATACCGTGGAAATTCATCTGAAGTTCCAACAGTCAGTTTCGCATTGTTGGGAGGAAAAGGCTTTGAAGGCAAGTATTCCTGATGATCAATTATTGTTAATCCATCGCCACTCGCATTGCTCCACATTTCATCGGTGATGTTGATAGAGCCTGTTTCTGAAGGAGGAACTTCAATAGATCCTGTTCCCTCTGTTGCGTCTACAAATGCACCTGTGGCATCTTTTTTAATAATTTCGAATAGAACTTCGGAGTACTCTTCGACTTTATCTGAAACATATTTTGTGGAAAATGCTTTCAGTTTATCTCCCACTGGTTCTGCTTGCAACAGGACGTTCAGAATATCACCATCCAGAACCCACCCATCACTTTTTGCTCTAACCTGGGCGTTAAGCCATGTGCCGGGGTTGGTGTCATCTTCTACAAAAGAGTTAATTGAGATATCGTAATCGATAGTTGTAAAGTTCGATGGAGCCAGCTTGAACGGCGCTTTCAACGCGATATCTACAACTGCGTTTAGCATGAGGGCAGCAGTAATACGTGGATCTGGCGGTGCAAAATTACTTAAACCAGCTATTGCATAACCTCTTGCTGTGTTAAAGGAACCTTCCAGTTGAGAAAGAACAGAAGGATCTTCAAAAGCCAGTTTTCCTCTATCTTCTAAACTCATGCAAAATGCCAACTGTTTTGCATTTGCAATCTGGCTTGGTATGCAGGCTTTGTTTTCTACCAACCCAAACCTTTGATCTACATCCCTGACATATCTGCGCCATTCATTTTGCAAAGCACTAGTTAGTCCAACTGCTTTTTGCTTTGCGGTCATGCGATCTACAACTTGACTTCCTAGTGCTAACAGTTCTGAATTTTTACGGTTTGACTCTTCGGCTTCAAGTTCGGGTCTTAATGTGTTATCAATAACTCGCTGTGCGATAGCAAGCGGCCAAGTGATTTTTGGCAAATCGTTTGGTGAGTTCTCCCGAAGTTCCTGCAGGCTAATATCATTTAAACCTGCTTTAAACTCGATTGCATTTTCTAGACTATCCAATAAAGCAAGGGCTTCTCCATCTGCCTCAGGGAGGGGTTCTATAGTGAAAGGCGTTGTTTTTTCACACTTTAGATTGGCACCTCTGAATCTGATTTTTACACCCCCACCATCAGCAGTACCATTTGGGTGAATTGGTACCACAAAAAATGTATTAGACGTGTCTCTGGCTGTGAAAGCTGTAATTGACGTATCTGCATCAACTGGGAAGACTTCCGCCGCAAGGGGCTCTATTAATTCGGTTGGCAGGCCTGATATATTTATTTCGTCAATCGGCTCACCTGAGCTGGAAGCCAACTGCAAATCCGGACAGGAAATGAGATTCTGAATGTCCGCCTCACCTTTCCATAGTTCATCTCCATTTGTCCCATCAAATGCCCTGAAAAATAATATTCCATTCGAATTTGAAAACTGTCGTGGGATGGACCCCTCGGCACCTGGATTGATATCCTGAATCAGCGTGGTTCCGCTTTCCGTACCATCGCTGGTCCAAAGTTCAGCACCATTTGTTCCCTCATCGGCTCTGAAAATAAGTGTTCCATTATTGTTGAAAAGTTCAGTATCAAATCCGCCTTCCTGGGTTGTTGCAATCGAACCGATTAATCCTGGGTTGATATCTTTCACCAGTACCGTGCCGTTTTCTGTGCCGTCACTTTTCCACAACTCACGGCCATTTAGCCCATCATCTGCTGAGAAAAATAGCATGTCACCTACCGGCGTCAATCCATCAGGTGTTGAAAATGAAAAATCGTTGATATCTTTAACCAGTTGGGTGCCGGTTTCTGTACCATCACTTTTCCATAATTCAGTACCGGAATTGCCATCATCCGCAACAAAAAAAAGCAGGCCGTTTAGGGATGTTAACTCACGTGGAAATGATTCACCATCAGTATTAATATTCTGAACCAACTGCGTTCCGGACTCAGTACCGTCGCTCTTCCAGAGTTCAGTCCCATTAGAGCCGTCATTAGCCCGAAAGAATATTATGCCGTCCACACTTTTAAAAAAACTGGGGTTTGATCCGGTATCACTATTCGGATTTATATTCTGTACTAACTGTGTTCCGGATTCAGTTCCATCACTTTTCCACAACTCACTGCCATTTATGCCATCATCTGCGGAGAAAAAGAGAGTTCCATTCGCATTACTTAGATAAGAAGGATTACTGTCACCTTCAGTATTAATGTCATAAACCATCACGGTGCCAGCCTCAGTCCCATCGGTTTTCCAAAGCTCACGCCCGCTCGACGTATCAGTTGCTGCAAAAAATAGAGTGCCATTTGATACCTTCAAATCACCTGGATCTGAATCTCCGGAGGCATTAATATCAGCCACTAACTGCGTGCCCGATTCCGTTCCGTCACTTCTCCATAATTCAGATCCGTTTTCACCGTCATTTGCTTCAAAAAAGAGGACACCCCCGAAAGATGTCAACTCACGGGGAGTTGAATCACCGTTAGGATTGATATCTTTTACAAGCTGCGTTCCCTCATCAGTGCCATCAGTTATCCAGAGTTCTTGACCAGTCTGGCCATCATTTGCGGCAAAGAAAAGCGTGCCGTTCACATCGGTTGGTGAATTGATTAAAGATCCGGGACTTCCCGGATTAATATCTTTTACGAGAAGTACATCCAGTGAGTCTGCACTGTCCTGTCCGTTAGATGACTGCCATGGCAGGAACAGGAAAATAAAACATATTAAAGTTATACTTAATGTTACCCTTATAATCTCTCTTACACGATGAATATTTTTATACTCCATAATATTCTACGTTTAAATATTATTTAAATAATAGTCTATTTCTAAATAATAATATTTGTAAAGGATTGCAATAAATTGTCAGAAGAAAAACTCTCTAATATCAAGGTGCGTAGTACATTGCAATTTTTTGATAGCTAAATTACAAACTCCTAAATTAATAGAATAAGCTCTACTAAAAAGAGATCCGCAATGTCTCTTGAAGACATTGCGGATCTCTTCGTACCTCCTCACTCCAAGTTCAGTTCATTATTTTCGCTCTTAATAAACCCAGTCAGCTGCTCGCGATTCGCACTCGACTTGATTGCCACTTCTTTTTCTCGTGCCTCCCCTGCTGACTCAAATGACTCTTTATACATTAAATTCCATGGAAGACCCGTTTTAGTATGTTTGTTCTTGCCTCTGTTATGCCGCTCCAGACTCTTCTCCAGATTGGATGTCTTTCCAACAAAATATCGATCAACAAGCGGGCTGTAGAGTATGTAAACGATCATTTTTTTAAAAAAGGTATGGCTTCAAAAGTCAGTTGGTAGCGAACCGAACCACAATATGTGATGCCCGGGCCCGGGGTTTTGACGTGAATCAATTGTGTTAGCAAGTAACTCAACTCCAGCAAACAACAGTAAAGTCCCCTGGTAAGAATCTCACTGTGATAGCGATAGCTATTTATCGACTGGGTGTAACCAGCGTGATTTCGTCGATCATTAGCCTGAATGGTTCAGGCTTGCCATTACCGTATTGAATCGAGAGCTCTCCAATCGTGGAATGATCAAAGTCGGGCATGTTGAGTGACCGTCCCCTGAAAGAAGGGCTCATCTCGTTCAGCGGAATGACCACTTCTTCCCATTCTCCGGATGTTGGAAAAGAAATGACGTATGAGTAATAAGCATTTCGATCGTGTTTGACGCTGAATTCATATGGTTTGCCATCGCCTTTCAGCCGGATGCTAATACTGCTCTCCTCCGGCGAACTCATGTATTGGAAATAGTGACGAACTGAAGAAAAGCCGCCATTATTTTTCAGCGAAATCTCGCCTTCGAACACACCATGCCCATCGTCGTTAATTGAAAAAGTTCCCTGAGACAGCCCGCCCATAACTCCGTCATTAACAATACGCCAATTTCGTAAATCGGAATCGGTGTTAAAATCGAAGATCACCTGGGAAGATGCCGTCAAAATAAAAAGTATGCTGAGAATAATAGTGCGCATAAATAATCTTTGATTAAGTGTTACGCAATAAAATTCTTTGGGTCTTTTTCGTTCCTACTACTCATGTGGGATATAAATATGAATACGATTTGCAGCAGGAATCGCAACCGTTTTACTGCGGAGGAGAAATGATAAGTGGTTTCTTAAAATGATTGTGATGCTAAATCGAAAGTAGCATAGGATAAGGACAGGGGAGTCAGAAATAAAAAAAGCCTCCGAAAGCGTTGACCTTCGGAGGCTCATTGTTAAATGTGGGCGCTGAGGGATTCGAACCCCCGACCCCCTCGGTGTAAACGAGATGCTCTAAACCAACTGAGCTAAGCGCCCTGTTTTCCAAGACAGACTAAAATATACGAAGCTTAGAATTCCAAGCAAAACAGATTTTGAATGGTTTTGAAGTTTTTTTGACTGAAAGGCTTCAAACTGAGCTTTTAATTTACCACAGGTCAAATGAAAGCCTCAATATGTTGTTAAAGAATTTAGGCAACGATAAGAGATTCTCTCAGATAATTCCCCTCGCGGTTGTCCTATAGTTGTCCTTAAGTAGCTTAAATCTGAATGAATCTTTTAT
>CAZVEP010000036.1:0-31210 GCA_964625635.1 uncultured Rhodohalobacter sp. | reverse complement strand
TTCTGTTGATGGCCGGCTTTTCTGTGTCTATATTCCGTCACTGGTCACGTGAAAAACAGACGCAGGATGAATACGAAGATGATGAGGAGTTGTAAGCTTTTTCAACTGCTTTCACAGTTAATACGCAGTTTATGAAAATATTCCCCATAAGATTGGCATTAGTAATTCAGGTATGCATTCTTGCGGGAATTTTGTTCGTAACCATAGCTTCACCACTCGCTGCACAAAACAATCCCGATCCCCGGGGTTCATTTCTACGCTCACTTGTTATACCCGGGTGGGGGCACTATTACAACGATTCTGAAAACTGGACACGTGGAAAAATCCATTTCGGTGCTGATGTAGTCATGATCGGTGCATACTTTGGTCTGAATGCAAGGGCATCGAATCTTGAGGGACAGTACGAAACTTTCGCTCAGCTTAATGCCGGAGTTAGTTTGTCTGGTAAAAGCAGAAGGTTTCAGCTTGCTTTGGGTCAGTTCAATAATCTGGAAGAGTATAACGACTTTCAGCTGAGGAGCAGGAACTGGGATCAGCTGCTGGCTGATACAGAAGAAAATCGCTGGCAGTGGAAATCAGATGACGCAAGGGAAGAGTATTCAGATCTTCGGGAAACAAGTGACCGCGCAAGAAATCAGCTCCCGGCAATTGCAGGGCTCATGGTTGTTAACAGGGCATTAAGTGCGATCAGTGCCTACCGCAGGGCCCGGAACATGACATCAGGCCCAGAACTCACACTTCTGCCAGCATACAATGGAGATTCTCAAACCGGTATTATCGCAAATCTCTCATTTCGGTTTTAATTATGGATCGCTGGAAACTCGTGTTTGAGTATGATGGCGCCGATTTTTCCGGGTGGCAAAAACAACCAGATGTTCGCACGGTAGAAGATGAAATCGAACGTGCATTCTCAACACTGTATCAACGCACAATCGATATTATCGGTCAGGGCAGAACCGATGCCGGAGTCCATGCAAGGAAACAAGTGGCACATGCAGACTTGCCCTCAACATTTACATCAAACCGGCTTATACACGCAATGCGTGGCCTGCTGCCAAAAGATGTAGTGCTGATTGATGCGGATAAAACACATGCTGACTTTCATGCCCGCTTTAGCGCCACCGAAAGAAGTTACAGCTATATAGTGTCAAGTCGGTTGAGTCCGCTGATGCGCCACCGTGCCTGGTGCTGCGGTTATTCTCTCGACGCAGATATATTGCACGATTTAGCCGGGAGGGTTAAACAGAACAGGGAGTTCGTTAATTTTTGTATTCCTGATCCTGACCAACATCTCACCACTGAATGCAGGATAACTGAAAGTTTTTGGGAAACAGGCGGTGATCTTTATGTATTTAGGATTACTGCAAACCGTTTTCTTCGTCATATGGTAAGACGGCTGGTCGGAAGTATGGTACAGGTTGCCGCCGGTAAGGAAAACCCCAAATCTTTTTACCATTTGCTGGAAGGTAAAGAGGTTGTTAAAAAAGGACATTCAGCACCGCCTCATGGATTGTATCTTGAATCGGTTGCATATGAAAAACATTGAAGATCAAAAACAAAAAGTATGGCTGCTACAAATACCGAATTGATTCAGTCGGGTAAATCTTCTTTTAAAATCGAGGTTCCATATAAGCTTTTTGAAACGGGTGAAGACAAGGAACCAAAGCCACTCATTGTCTACCTTCACGGATTTAATCAAACAGAAAAAAGTTTCCGTGAAGACTGCCGGGACTTGCTAAACATTCATGCGTACCACTTGTTTATTCAGGCTCCCTATCCCATTTACGACCGGCGTCGTGAGAAGCCGGTGGCTGAATGGGGACGATCGTGGTATCTGTATGATGGCAGCCAGGAACAGTTTCTATTATCGATGGGCCACGCATCTCGCTTCATTGAACAACTTATCGAAAAAACGTCTAATGCTATTAACTCAAACCGAATTGCTTTGATAGGGTATTCAATGGGAGGGTACCTTGCCGGGTACCATGCAATCATGCGCCCCGACCAGGTAGATGACCTTGTTATTTGCAGTGCGAGGTATAAATCAGAGCTCCTGGAGGGTGATTATAAAAAAATAAATCATCAATGCATTTTAGCTTTACATGGAAATGCCGATAAAAAAGTTGAATCAAGTCCACAGAGAAATGAAGTAGAGGGTTTGAAGGAGTACGGCATAGATGCCACATTTATTGGACTTGATGATAATACGCACAATTTTTCTCGTGCATTTACAGGAGAAATATTGGATTGGCTAAATGATAGAGGCTATAGACATAACCCGGTATAGCTTTTTATTAAAATTTCTTTAACTTTAGACGGTTGATATAAGACCACCACTTGAATTTCTTATGATAGCATCAACAGACGAAAAAAAAGCAATGAGCATTCTCGTAGTCGAGGATGATCCTACAGTTCGAACATTGGTAAAAGCTATTCTCGAGCATAAAGGCAATTCAGTTTCAATTGCTGAAACCGCTGAGGAGGGTGAAAAGCTGGCATTTTCAGATGAATTTGATATGATTGTGCTTGACCTCAGGCTTCCTGACGGTAACGGATATGATGTATGTGCAAACATCCGGGAGCAGGGAATTGTCACACCGGTACTGGTCTTATCAGCTGAGCATGAAACGGATGTTAAAATCAAAGTTCTTAATGTTGGAGCGGATGATTATCTCACCAAACCGTTTAACAGCGAAGAACTAATGGCACGTATAGATGCCATTGCCAGACGAAGTTCTAAAGATATTGATAAGGAACTCTCTTGCGGTGATATGATGGTTGATCTCATAAATCGCCAGATGACTATCAAAGGCAACGATGTTCAGCTGACAAATAATGAGTTCAATCTTCTTGTCTATTTCATGAAAAACCGCGATAAGGTTATTTCACAGGAAGAACTTGCTGAAAACGTCTGGGATATCCATTTCGATACACAAACGAACTACATCAACGTATATATCAGCTACTTACGTAAAAAGATACGTGAATATTCTGAATACGAATACATTGAAACGATTCGTAAAAAAGGCTTTCTATTCAATTCGCACAAAAATACAAAGAGCGAAAAGCAGAGCTCATAGACTCACGTCTTTAGGAAGCTTGTTTGAGATTGAGGGTTGCTTTAAACATAACTAGTGACCTGGTTAAGCAGTAAGATTCAATATTCAATATTGCTTGGTCATTGGCCTTGTAAAGCTTATTTCTAAAATTTTCTACTCCTTCCCATCCCCCTAAATAATATTCAAACACCACGGGGTTACTCATCAGTATACCATCGTAATACTGGTGTTTAACCGAGGAGTACGGCAGCTCAAACACCAATCAGCAAAAAGGATTCATCAAATAGCAGCTTCTGCAATCAGATTCTTAATTGCCCTTCTGCAATATTGGTAAAAGTCTTGAGCAGGAATCCAGTAGTCTTGGTTTCGAACCGGGTTCTCTTGTTGGTTAGAAGTCATGAACTAAGCCTTTTTCTGTTCTAATTTGTGCGCAATCCGAAAATGGCGGACCAATGACCATAAGCTCATCCTGCCGCTGCTCTGTTGATATCCGTATTTATTTGATTAACCGAGTTGATTGAAAAAGCGCCGATATAATGATTTACCGGAAGCTGGGGCCTTATCTTTAACAAAGTAGTTATCTCTAGCCTTGAGGAGTCTTTAGTCTGTCGGCAGATGATAGGAGAATGCATGATTGTAGAACGCAGACTCCTTCCGGGCTTTACGCTCCCATATCACTTCGATCGAGTTCATTATTGTTGATTTTTGCCATAACTGTTCCTTACAAAGCCATTACTATATTTTAGCTGATAAGAAAGAGGTCTATCCGTTATTCTGGCCCTAAGATTTATAATCTAAGTGTGTGAGTAAGCTGCAGGGTGGGGCATGGCGTTGCTATGAAGCTCATGGTGCCGGAAAAAACTTGTTTTGGGGTAGCAAGTTTATCTGATAATAAATGATGTGATAGGGCGAACAAAAAAATTCTGTAGTCAGTGAAATGAACCTAGTTATGGGATGGAGGGAATCACTGAAATAAAAAAGGCATGACTCAAAACTGATATCACGCCTAAGCTTATAAAACGGAATAGGATAGGATGTATGGCAAATGTTTGCCGGTAATTAATCCATTGAGGCAGGATTATTAGCGGCGATCTCCTGGTACATCATGTACTCTTCGGGTGTAACGTCTGCAAATAAGTAGTTAAGGGGATCGATCGGCTCACCATCTCTGTACACTTCATAATGCAGGTGAGGGCCGTTGGTCAGGCCTGTATTCCCGGAGTAAGCCACAAGGTCACCACGTTTTACTTCACTTCCAACTTTGATGCCGTCAGCATAGCCGGAGAGGTGAGCATATCGTGTTTCAAACCCAAAGCCATGATCAATAACCAGGAGGTATCCGTAGTTGCCATTTCTTTTGGCATACTTAACGACACCATTACCGGTCGCAAACAGATGAGTACCTATATCTGCCCTGAAGTCGATTCCGGCATGCATGCGTTTATATTTAAAAACGGGATGTACTCGCATTCCAAACCCGCTGAGAAGTATGCCATCAAGCGGCTTGATTGCAGGTATATGTTTCAGCCGCTCCTGATTTTCGTTGTAGAAATTCTGGATTTCATTAAAAGACATTTTCTGAACATTAATCCGCCGTTCAAGCTTATCGATGCGAGTTGCTGTCCATTTCAGGATTTCCGAAGCGTCTTTACTGTAGAGATCAAATTCTGAGTAAATATCCGAACCACCAATACCTGGTTCTCTTTTTTCTTCAGGAATTGGTTCCATTCCGAGCACAGAGCGATACATTCTGCTATCCATGTCTGCAATACCATCAAGCTGTTCTTCAAGCGTAATAATTGATGTTTTAGTACTTTCAAGCTGAGAGGTGAGAACCTGATTTTCAGCTTTAAGCGCGAGCTCGGCTGGGGTACCTATATTTTGTGAAAGGACTGCAAGGGCAATGCATGCAAAAACAACGCTGCTTATAAGCCAAATGGAAAATGTATGCAAATATCGTTCGCTTTTACCGTAGTCTATGGGAACAAATTTACACTGTTCGTCGTCGTATATAAAGTGTTTTTGGGTAGACATTGTACAATTGTTCTCTTTTTTAAAGCCAACCTGAAATGTAATACTATTATCCGCCTGTATACAAGAGTAATCTAAAGGAGATTTGTTACTCTAAATCTCCTTCAAAATATTCAACCGCCCTTTCAGGCATTTGAGGGCCATATTTTTTCTTCGCTATATGTGAGTGAATTTTGTTTTGAAATTCTTCAGCTGCATCGTACCCATAATGTTTCAAAAGGTAGTTCATCGCTATAACTTCTGCAATTACGGTTATATTTTTTCCTGGCGTAATAGGAAGTTTAATCAATGGGATAGACGTATCCAGGATGTCAATTGTTTCATTATCGAGTCCTGTTCTTTCTACATCAGCTGTTTCTTCCCAGAGTGATAGTTCAAGTATTACTTCCAGACGCTTTTGGTATCGTATGGATCGGATACCGAACATAGACATGACATTTACAATTCCTAAACCGCGTATCTCCATGAAATGTTTATTCATTTCAGTAGCTGAAGCAATCAGGATATTGCTTTTTTTCGTAAGCATTATAACATCATCTGAAACTAGCCGGTGTCCGCGTTCAACAAGGTCGAGCGCCACCTCACTTTTCCCAATTCCGGATTTTCCTGAAATCAGTATCCCGATACCATAAACATCTACCATAGTACCGTGCACCATCGTTTGCACAGCAAAATAATCCTGCAGGAAATCTCGCAGCAGCATCATAAATTTTGTAGAGTTAGCCGAAGTGTAAGCGACGGGAATATTATGCTTTTTAGCGATGTTGAGAAGATCCTCTTGTAGTTTGTTACCGGCAGTACAGATGATGACCGGGATATCAAACTTAGCAATTTTTTCAAAAGACGCTGAGCGTTCTTCAGCCGACAAGTGATCGAGATACTGAGTTTCGGTATTGCCGATTACCTGAACTTTATGGTGTGTGAATAACTCAAGATAACCAGCCAGTGCCAGACCCGGCCTGTGCAGATCTGCGCCTGTTACAAAGAGCTGATCTGCAACCTCACTACCCTCAACCAGCTGAATATCAATGTTGAGCTTTGAATTCAGCCGGCTGATAAGAGTCTCAACTGAGATCTTTTCTTTTCCGGGTATGGGCTTTTGATTTTCTAGTGACATGGTTTGCCCGATTATTGGCGGTCGAAATTTTTGGTTTTATATTTGCGAATTTGTCTGACAGCTGTATCAACGGCACTGTTTATTGCCTGTTCATAGGAGGGAGCTTCCTCAGATGCATTTATTAATTTCTGAGGTACTTTCACATTAAGTTCAGCTATATAAGGATTTTCGTCATTTTGACCGGGTTTTAGAATTATATCACAAACAATAATTTTATCAATGAACTGATCTAATTTTTGAACAGCATCAAGACTATATTGCTTGAGATCCGGACTCGCATCAAAATGTCGTGCTGTGAAAGTAGTTTTCATAAATGACTCCTGTAGATTATTGTTCTGCCCTCGGATGGGCTTGGTTATAAACGTTCTTCAGATGTTCAACGCTTGTGTGCGTGTAGATCTGAGTTGATGATAAATTTGTGTGTCCTAATAACTCTTTAATAACCCGAATATCTGCCCCGGCATCAAGTAGCTGTGTTGCGAAACTGTGCCTGAGCACGTGCGGGCTTTTTTGAGAAACCTCACTGGTTTTTTCAATAAATGATTTCACAAGTCTTTGAATGAACCTGGAATAGACTCGCTGACCCCCGGGTGCAATAAAAAGTGCTTTTCTTGCATCGGCATCTGTTCGTTCACCAAATAACAACGTGCGGGTTTCTATATGAAGGTTCAGTGCATCAAGTGCTTGTTTACCTAATGGTACAATTCTTTGTTTATTGCCTTTTCCCTGTATAAGTACCTGATTTTGTTTAAAATTCACATCACTTAAACTAAGCTGCACAAGTTCACTGAGCCGGATCCCGGTTCCGAATAACAGTTCAAGCACGGCTTTGTTTTGATGGTCTTCAGGTGTATCACCGTCAGCGATCTCCATCATGCGGTTTATACCTTCTGTATTCACCGTTTTAGGGAGACGGCTTTCTTTCTTAGGTACGAGCAAAAGATGTGCAGGATTCTTTTCTATATGGCCTCTTTTGTAGCAATATTTGAAAAATGATCGAAGGGAAGCAACTTTTCGTGCAATGGTATTCCGTGCCAGTCCGCTATCTGAGAGCTCTCCCAGCCATAGACGAATATCAAGGCGACTAACGGAATTTATATCGGGGCTTTTGGAATCTGATGATTCAGATGTGTTTAAAAAGTCGATGAATTGATCGATGTCGGTTTTATATGATGTGCGGGTATGCTCCGAACTGTTACGTTCGACTGCAAGGTACCTCATAAATTTGTCGACAATCGTTTTCATCTCAAAATGTTAAGCTATTTTAATAAAGATACCAACTAATTAAGAATCAACCGAGAATTTTGTGACGTTTTAGATTAAACTTCGCGTCCTTTCCACAAAGGTTTGCGTCCCTTCAGGTGATCCATGAGGCTGTGAAATCCAAGCCTCTGATACCATAACACACCTAAAGGATGCATAAATCCATAAATTGGATTCCATCGGAACCAAATAGCCAGGATGAACCGGTGAAGAAGAATGAGCGTAACTGAACTTGCAGATACAAAAAGCAGTGCGGGACTACCGAGATAGATTGCATAGGGAAATACCAAAAATGGTAATACAAATACGACCAGGTGAATCAGGGCCATAATTATAAAAAGAGGAATAGATTTGTCGAAGCCGGCAAAAAAATTTTTCCTCAGGCCGTTAAATATTTCCTCTTCTGATCTATACATTCGGCATCGAATTGATTGAATGCCGGTGTACATCCGCAGGGTAAGACCTTTCTGTTTTGCAATCTTCGACAAAGCGACATCTTCAACGACATCATTTTTTACAGCTTTATGTCCGCCGATGATGTCATAGGCACTTCTTGTAAAACCAATGCACTGTCCGCAAGCGGCAGCAAATCTTGCAGTGAACTGATCTTCAAGGAAAGCAGGCAGCCAGCGTGGTGATCGGAAGACATATATTGCGGGCAGAAACGTTACAAGAGCATAGTAGATCAGCGGCACAACTGTTTTTTCCCAAAAGCTACCCAATTCTTGCTCCGGCCACACTGTAATCATATCCAGATTGTGAGTGGAGAACGCATTGAGTGTCTGTTGAACCATGTTCTGTCGCAGGGCAGTGTCGGCATCTAAAAATAACAGAATGTCACCGCTGGCATGGTTAGACAGTTGATGGCAAGCCCATGGTTTGCCAAGCCAGTCAGCAGGTTTTTCTGACGGGGGAACGACAGAAACTATATCAGGATTCTTAACTTTGAATTGTTCTATGATTGCCGGAGTGTTATCCGTTGAAAAATCATCCAGTACCAGGAGTTCAATATTTGGATAGGATTGTTCAAGTATCGATGAAAGAAGACGCCCGATGTTATTTTCTTCATTTCTGGCGGGAATACAGACTGAGATAAGCGGAACAGAATCCGGCGAAGATTTTTCGGATGAAAGAGCTGAAAAACCTATCCTGTTTCTTAGAAGTACAACCGACGTAAATAAAAGAAACATCAGTGAAAATGATGTGAGCCAGAAAAGGGTTAAAGGATCAATCAACAGACAGCCTGATTATGTGATTATGCACTTTAATGTTGTAATTTGTTCCCGCGCAACGATTTTGTAACAAGTAGCATTCAAAAACCAGTTATGCAGATTTTTTCAAATCCCGACCGGGATGTTTCCACTCCGAAACCTGATCCCGGAAGTTATGAGTGGTGGTATTTCGATGCAATATCTGATGACCGTCAATACAGCCTTGTCGTCATATTTTATGAGGGTAATCCTTTTTCGCGACGCTACATTGATGCAATCGAAAATAAATCCAATGATAAAGCGGGGGAATACCCTGCTACGAGTATCTCAATTTACAAAAATGGAGAACCGATTTTTTACTCGTTTGAGGAAGTATATCCTCAAAATGCCATGTTTTCAACAAATGAGACGCGTGGAAATGTGAAAAAGAATTCTTTTAAAAAGATTTCGACTGATGATGACGGGCACACCTATCTTTTAAAGCTTAATCAGACACTGCCCAATGGAGATACTCTTACGGGTGAACTCACATTTAGCAGCACCGGCGAAGGGCCATTCCCATCTGGTTATACTGAAGAATCTGACACCCCGTCTTCTCGTCACCAGTGGAATCTTATTCAACCTGCAGCAGTGGTTAGCGGAAACTTTAGGATTGACGGTCTTCAGACTGAAGCTGTTGCTTTTGAAGGTACAGGGTATCACGATCACAATACAGGCATGGAACCTATGAAAGATAGTTTTTATGACTGGTATTGGGGGCGTTTTCATTTACCCGGTTACACACTCGTTTATTATATGATGAATCAGGGGGGGAGCAGGCATGATTGCGCGTGGATCATTGATTCCAACAACAAAGTGAATCAGCTTGAAGGAAATTTCGTACTATCTGATATGGCCTTGAATCTGTTTGGTCTTAAATCAGCCCGCAAAATTGAACTCGATACCGGCAAGAACAGTTTTTTGATTCAGCAAGAATCAGCTCTTGATGACGGGCCATTCTACCAGCGTTTTTCAAGCCGGCTGATGCTTAAATTCGATGGTGAACTCTACCAGGCGAACGGGATTAGTGAGTATATTAATCCGGCACGAATACACATGAAAATTTTCCGGCCATTGGTAAATATGCGAATTCAGTACCCCGATAAGGCACACTGGGTTCAGAAAAGTCAGCGACTCTATCGCTGGACCTGGTAAATTAAAATGAGATTAATAGTCCAGGCCCGGCTGAGTGATTTCGTAAGTCTGCTCTTCTTTGGCCTGCTCCACCATTAGCTTTACATCATTGAGCAGCTGCTGTGCATCGTAAACGATACCGTCTTTAATGGTATACTTTATACCGCCGGCGCGTTCAACTTCATTATTTTCGTTCACGCGGATGGCACCCGTTCCATACAGGACTTTAAGATTTACCTGCGGGTTTTCATCGATAATCACGAGATCGGCTAATTTTCCAACTTCTATGGTGCCGAGCTCGTCATCAACACCCAGTACTTCAGCGGCTTTTAGAGAGGCAGATTGAAAAATTTCAAGCGGATGAAATCCGGCTTCACGCATCAATTCCATCTCCTGGATATAGGCAAATCCGTATAGCTTGTAAATGTAGCCCGCATCCGATCCAAGCGTTACGCGTCCGCCGCGGTTTTTATACTCGTTGATGAAATTCATCCAGAGCTGATAATTTTCCTTCCAGGCCACCTCCTGTTCGGTACCCCAGTCAAACCAATAGGATCCATGGGCACGCCGGTCAGGTGCGTAAAACTCCCAAAGAGAGGGCAGTGTATACCGTTCGTGCCACTCCGCACGGCGCTGGGCCATCAGGTCACGGCTGGCTTCGTAAATAGTGAAGGTCGGATTCATTTCAAAATCGTATGCGAGCAGATCATCCATTACAGAGTTCCATGTTTCACTTCCGGGCCCGGCTGCCTGTTTCCAAAGCCTTCCTGCTTCTTCAAACCGATGCTGTTCATCACTGTAATTGTAATCCAGTGGATAATTCTGAATCACTTTGTCATTAAACAGGGCTTCAGGAAGGCCATACCAGTGAGTCATTCCTTTTAATCCCATTTCGGCTGTTTTCGTAACATTGGCATATACAACACCTGTCTGTGCATGATGGGCCATTGAGCCAACACCTAATTGATTTGCTTCATCAAGAGCCGCTTCATAAATAGCTGGCTGAGCTCCAAAAAACTTTATACCATCTGCTCCTTTTGCATGAATCATCTGAACCCATTCCCGGGCCTGTTCCGGAGTTTGAATAGGTGAATCTGCTCCGCTTCCAAACCCTATATACGAATAGATACGCGGCGCAGTGATGGAGTTCTCACTGCTCCGCTCAGCGTGACGCAGGGTCCAATCCAGTCCGTTGAAAGATCCGGGTTCACGAATGGATGTTATGCCATGAGCCAGCCAAAGTTTATAAACATATTCGGGTGTGGTTCCCTGTGCGCTTCCGCCGGTGTGGGCATGCATGTCAAAAAATCCTGGCAGAATGTACATTCCATCTGCTTCGATTATTTGAGTCTGGTCATTAACCTCCGGCCGCCTGTTTTCAACGATGGGTACCCCTGGATAGCCAACATTTTGAATCTGTGTAATTCTGTTATTTTCGATGACGATGTCGACAGGACCAAGCGCGGGTGAACCTGTACCATCGATCATGGTGCCTCCGCGAATAATCAGCCGCTCATAAGGTCCATCACCTTCTGTACGATCCGGAGCATCAGTCATTTGAGCAAACAGCAGAGATGTTGACAAGATGGAAGTGATAAGAAAAGAGATAGATAAAAAGAGAAATTTTTTCATTTCTGAAGCAGGGAATTATTGTTGTTGATCATGGTAAATATAACGTCAAAATGACCTAAAAAAAGAAATCTCTGTGCATAGAGGGCTATTTTGTAACAAAAGAGTATTTAATCACTCTTTTTAGTACAGCATCAACTAATCAATCTCTAACGATTAGTTTAGTCACTCCTATGCTGAACCTAAAGCAGAAAGCCCGGAACTGATACTTCCGGGCTTTATTTTTTTTACCTCTTCAAAGCGAGCCAGGCTACCAGAATAAACACAACGCCAACACCCGCGGTAAAGTAAAGGGTACCATTTATTCCGAAATATAAATACATCACACCTAATATTACGGGAGCAATTGTTTGAGAAGCACGGATTACAACCCAGTTGATTGCTAAAAACGCTGCACGAAATTCCGATGGGACTTCACTTGTCAATAAGTTCAACAGGCTGGGTATGGTAATTCCCTGGGCTACTCCAAAAATGGAAATTGGAAATGCCATAAACCAGACATTTCCAATTAAAGGAAAACTCATGAAAATGAATGTATACAGGAAGGCACCTGTCAATATCAGCTGTTGTTCTGAAAATCGCATTGTTAAGGCGCCAAGCCTCGATGATGTAAATGCCGTTATCACTGATGAACCGGAAAGCATAATTCCGATAACTGTAGAGGTAACAGCAAAGTCTTGATCGAGGAGGATGGGCAGATAGGTGATGTACCCACCATACAGAATAAGAAAGGTGAGAAATACACAGCTGAATAGCCCAAGAACTTTTTTTGAAAAAATTCTGTCTTTAATTTTCTGAAAGTATTCTCTTAAATCGAGATTAATCGATATAGGAACTGGATCAAGATAGAGCATAGCATAAACTGCAACAGGCATCGCGATCACACAGAGGTAAAACGGATAATTCCATGCTATTGAAGCGAGCACACCTCCGATGGCCGGATAGATGGCTGTACCCACACTTAATACACTTCCGTTGTAGCCCATGGCAGTGGCCCGGCGATTGCCATCAAACAGGTCCCCAATGAGCGTAACATTCATAACGCCGAGTGCAGCACTGCCCGCACCCTGGAAAAAACGAAGCCATAGCAATTCGGTAAATGAAGTGGTGAAGGCACATAAGAAACCGGCAATACTAAATAAAAACAGGGAGGGTATAAGAATTCGTTTTCGGCCAAACCGATCGGCAAGAATTCCCAGAAATGGTGTGAGCAATATTCCGGGAAGAGCAAATGCCGTAATCAAATATCCAATTTGGTCAATGGAGACGTCCAACGCTCTTGAGATGACAGGCAGGGCAGGAGCAATACTCGAAATACCCATCACGGCACTTAGGGTGATACCGAATATTATGTGAAGATTTTTATCCTGAAGTACCGGTGTTTCCTGGTTACTTTGTTCCAAAAATATATTTTCTGTTGCGGTTTAGATAGCCGGAGCAATAATATAGAGTGTAAGATAAAGAACCAAGCCTGAATATCGTTCCGATATCTATCAAAAGTAGATTCTGTAAAGCAGGCTAATGCTGCGACCAGGTTCAGGAAACACGTCTTTGATACGGGAGAGATGGTTCTTGTAGGTTGTGTCGAGAAGGTTTTTTCCTGAAAGTGTCATAGTATGCAACAGTCGGAAACCATCAAACCTGTATTGCAGAGACGCATTGAGAAGTGTGTAGCCATCTGTTTCAGTCTCAAACTCTCCGAGGCGGGTTTGACTTCCTGCCATTACCAAACGTCCTGTTGCGGTAAAATTACCCTGACTATAGCGTGTAAAGAATGATCCTTGTACCGGTGGAATCATTGGAAGTGGCCGTGTGTCTTCATCAAAACCGGTAACTGCCTGTTCCGTCTCAGTAACCGATCGATCGGCTTGCGTATATGAGATATTCCCTCCAACGTTCAATCTTGGATGGAGCTGAGCATTTGCTGATACTTCAAATCCATAAAATTCAGCTTCCGCCCCAACAAATTGATAGTTATTCAAAGCAGGGTCAGAAATACTTTGTTCGCCTGTATCGCGCGGATAAAGATAGTTTTGAAATTTATTTCGATAGCCGGCGATCTCTGCGTTGATGTGGTTTGAGCGATACCTTACAAATAATTCAGTACCCAGGCCGCGTTCGGGATCAAGCTGCGGGTTGCCTATTTCGAAACTGTAGGCCGCGAGATGAGGACCTTCAGAATAGAGTTCCTCAAGGGTAGGAGCTCTGAAAGAGTGCATGATGGTTGTTCCAATGAAGAGTTCGTCTGTGACTCCGTAGATTAGTGAAGCGGAAGATGCTAAACCAAGAAAACTGCGGTTTTCTATTTGTCCTATTCTTGCAGAGTTACGCTCCTCGTCTGGCCTGGATTGAATAGCTTCTAATCGTGCTCCAATTTCAAAGTGTAAATCTCCGGCATCACCTTCCTGGATAAGATAAGCGGCTGTGCTATATTGTTTTGAATCAGGAGTTTGTGCACCTCTAACAGCATAATCAACCAGCTCACCCCACAAACCCATTGAGCCCCCATCAAAAATACCCCAACCACTTGTATTAGAGCTAAGTGAAAAATTAGTTGTCAGCTTTCCGAATTCCGTTCCGAGGATACCATTTGATTCCAGCTCAACATGATTGTAACTGACAAATGAATAGCTGCTTTCGATATTCCTAAAAAAAGAGTGATTTAGTACCCTTTCACCGCGAATATCTGCCTGATATTTCCGCATTTCAATATCTACTCCATTTGGATGTCCACCATTTGGGTCTGGAGGAATACCATAATCTGATAAATAGGTAGAAAAAGAACCGCCAATGTATCCATTGTCCCCAACATAACTCAGACCGGCTGTGTTGTTAGTATTTCTCAGATAGGAATTTTCAATGATCGCGTCTGGAGT
This sequence comes from uncultured Rhodohalobacter sp., assembly GCA_964625635.1. Classification (GTDB taxonomy): domain Bacteria; phylum Bacteroidota; class Rhodothermia; order Balneolales; family Balneolaceae; genus SW132. Next base: position 16,851 of record CAZVEP010000036.1, on the reverse strand, counting down.
TGTAAAATCTTGTCCTATTCGCCCGTTTAGATCTAATGTTACCGCCCAGTTATTCCATGGAATCGTGAGATCAACTGCAGCGGAAGCTTCTTCATTGACTGATTTTCCATTTAACGATGCAGTTCCGGTAAATTGATTAGGCACTGTGTTTGCTATCTGGTTTTTAACCACGTTTATAACGCCTCCAATCGCATTTGCACCGTAGGCTAGGGCTGCCGGACCGCGGGCAACTTCAATTTCTTCAGCGCCCATTGGGTCGATACTTACCCCGTGATCTGCGGATTGTGCCGATACGTCGCCGGTTCGTTCTCCATCCCGAAGAATAAGTACACGTTCATCACCTAGTCCGCGAATCACCGGTCTGCCCGGTGCGGGGCCTGATGACCGTTCACTAAACCCAGCTTGGTTCGTAAGTGTTTCTGACAGTGTGGTTCCCAGATTCCGTCTAAGCTCTTCGCCAATAATTTTAGTCGAAGCATGCTGCAAACGTGCTCCGCCTGCCTGGCCTTGGTTACCCATGACTGTTATTTCTTCCCCACTGATATTTTGAGGCTGCATTTGAATGATAACAGGATCTGTATCCATTCCGTCATATTCAATCTGCCGGGTGACCGTTTTGTATCCAATTCTGTGAACCGAGATAACATAGGATCCGGCCGGGACATTTTGAAAGCGAAAAATTCCGTCACGATCAGCCGTTGTTGTGCGGTTTATTTCTTCGAGATGGACGTAAGCGAACGAGACCGGTTCTTCAGTGGCCGCATCCAAAATTTCACCTCGGAGCTGGGCCATTGATACACTGGTGAACATTAAAAGTAATAAGAGCGAAAGAAATACAAACTGCTTGTTCATAAAAATAGCCGGCATTGAGTGCGGCTGTTGATTAAAAGTGAGAGCGATTGTAGCGACTGTCGGATATTAGTAGCAAATTTCCTATACATTTATTTTTTGCATCCATATCATGATTTAGTCGCGGCGGTATAGCTCTTTTAGGCTAGGAATAAACCAAGGGCTTTTTAGGCTTTTGTACAATGATACGTGCCCAAAGGCTATTAATTGATCTTCAATTTGTAAAAAATCATAAACTGGCACTATACCTTTTTGAACTAATTGTTCTGTTTTGGTTTAATGTTCCGGGTTTCCATTTAAAAAAACCGGCATCATTCTTACCACGCTTGACAAATAGATGTTATGCAGAGCCAGTTATGTCCAGTTATGTTAATCGTCTTACCGGCTTGAATACCCGGTAAGACGATCGATAAGGATTAGTTTACATAGTTCCGGACGTGTCGTGCACACGAATGTCAAATGGCTGTGGTGCTGTGAAGTCTGAGTGACCGTTGTGGAACAGAATAAATGTTACTTCTGATGCTCCTTCAGTTAATCCCACAAAATGGAAATTCCAGGCACCATCTTCTTCATGTTGTTCCACTTCCAGTACACTTTCATTGGTGTTATTCCATTGAAGTGAGTACCCTTCGTTTTCATCAGGTGTGAAACGGTCACCATCTTCTGCGATCCATCGGAGTGAGATGATATCTGTCTCTTCACCGACTCCAAGATCTAAATGATCGCCACTGCTATACGTAACATTACCGTTTTCCAGAACAGCGACTTCAACGCCATTTAAAACCAGCGCAACGCCAAATGGAGATGAATGTTCTTCCTCATCATCAGAGGAAGCAGGATTGCTGCAAGCTGAGAATAACAGAGCTACAGAGATAAGTGATATAACTAAAACGTAAGAATTTTTATATAGAGCTTTCATAATAATAATCGTGTGAAATTAAAATATAGTGAGTTCTGATATCGACGGAATTCACCACCGAAATCGAAAAAATGAGTAAGTGTAAAAGAATTCCCTGCTTAGGTGGAGAGGGAAGAAGTTATCCTTAAACAAGCTCAGGCGGGGCACGATTATTTTTAACACTCTTCTGTGGCGAGACAAATACATTTCTTGTTTCAAACTCAACTGTCTCGGAAGATAGGGTAAGTGATGTAGTATCTGTATCAGCTGAAACAGATACTTTAAAATGGGACGCACATATGATACATTCATTCGTGTTCTTCTCAATTTGAACATCAATACCATTATCAACCGTATTGGGAATGATATGGTTGTGAGCCAAAGACAGCATCATCCCGATAGAAATCATTAGGTATAACAGGGGTGATATATAGAGCTGTACTTTAATCAATTAGGTATGTTGAATGAAATAAAAGTAAAATATATGCCTCGTTAATCAATTGAACAATCAAAATTTTGTAAATAAAGTTCGCGCCAAGAATATTTTATTTACAATATTAACAGGATATGTAACGATTCTCTTCTAAAAAAAATTATGACATAAGCGAAGTTAAGTCCAACTTATGTGAACTTCAGAAAGCGATTAGGTGATAATGGAATTTTTTGAGCAAGCATACGTGTGGTTTATGAGTCTCGGTAAGCAGTATGGCGTCAATCCTATAATATTTGGGGTCATATACGTTGGCGCCATACCTTTTTTTACACTCTCAATTGCATGGCTTGTGAAGAATTATAGACAAGAACGATCAATTGTTATGCCAATGTTCAGCGCCACATTCTTTTTCATCTCAGCATATTTGTACTTGTTTATTGCTGGTAAAAATGTGCCTGGCTGGATTTATGCTCTTGTCGTTGCCATGTTAGGATACGGGACGTGGGCGACCATCAAAAAAGTAAGTGCCCAAATTGAACATGATGAGGAATTTAAGAATTGCAAGTAGCTACGAATATGATTCAGTGGTGATTGTGGGCAAGGCGGCTGGCTGATCAGTGATACACATAAAATGAAAATTAGGAACATTTATATTAATATCGTGTTGTGAACTTGTAAGGGTTCTGATTTTACATCATATTCAAAGAATACTAATAAGATCAACGCTTCTCTTTAAAATTTAACTGCGCTTTATGTATACTGGATTACAACATCTCCATTCTTATTTTGCTTATTTGCTCCTGGCTATTCTCGTATTTTCACTCATTTATACTATTGTGATGTTTGTAAGAAAAGAGCCTTTTACAGATAAAGTAAGGAAAGTGGCACTCGCTGGATTCATTGCTACACATTTACAGTTGCTGATCGGGCTTGTGCTTTATGTAATTTCCCCGAGAGGATTATCGAATTTTAGCGGTGAAGCGATGGGTGATACCCTTTCAAGGTTATATATACTAGAACATCCTCTGACAATGATTATCGGTGTAATTCTGATATCAGTTGGTTATATAAAGGCAAAAAAACCTGGCGATGACATTCGCCGTTACAGAACCATTGTCATCTTCTATCTTCTGGGACTTGGAGCTATTCTCCTCAGGATTCCATGGCAGGATTGGCCGTCGTAATTATCGGATTGATCTGCAATATTTGGGTTGATCAAGATGGATCTATGAACGAGTAGATCAGCCTGTAGGCGGAAAAGTGTCTCGGCTCAGGCTTTAAATCAGGCCTTCTCTTGCAAGACTTCTGTCATCTCGATTGGCGGCTGAGCTTTTAGGCCAAAATGGAGAGATCTCTTTATTCTCGGCAGGCTACTCTATCACTCTCTGGAATCGAATATATCACGAAGTATCCTGAAGGCGATTTCCTGCTTCGGGCCTTTAAACTCTTTTCTCGTCTCTTTGCCAATTAACGTGATATTATTGGTGTCTGCAGCAAAACCTGTATCAGGCCCTGAAACCGAATTGGCACAAATCCAGTCCAGGTTCTTTTTAGTAAGTTTACCGAGGGCATTTTTCTCCATGTTGTCTGTTTCCATAGCAAATCCAATCAAAGTCTGATTATCTTTTTTATGATCGCCAAACCATTGGAGAATATCGGGGGTTGGGGTAAGCTTCAACTCTTCGGATGCATTCTCTTTTTTGACTTTCTTTGAATGGGTTTCAGCCGGCTTCAAATCAGCAACTGCTGCAGCCATAATGATAACATCTGCATCTGAATATTTTTTTGCGATGTCAAAAAGATCATCGGCCGACTCAAACGATTCGGTTACCATCCGTTCTGATTCTTTTTCATTAACAGGGCCTTTAAGCAGAACCACATCCGCTCCAAGCCGTGCGGCTGCATCGGCCATGGCAATTCCCATTTTGCCTGAACTTGGATTTGATATAAACCGTACCGGATCGATGAATTCACGAGTCGGGCCTGCAGATACAACTACTTTTTTTCCTGACAGGGGACCTTTTGCGCGCGCCTCGTCGATAATTGCGTTAGCCCGTTCAAGAATTTTACCAGGCTCAGGGAGACGTCCTTTGTCTTCGAGACCACTCGCAAGATAACCTGTGTCGGGCTCAAGAATATGGAAGCCCATCGATTCTGCGGTCTTTAAATTTTGAGAAACAGCCGGGCTTTCGTACATCTCACCATCCATGGTAGGGCAGATGAGTACTGGACAGCGCGCTGCCATAACTGTGGCAGTTAACATATTATCAGATGCGCCATGTACAATTTTGGAAAGCGTGTTTGCAGTACACGGGGCAATAACAAAGATATCAGCCCACTCTCCCCAGTGGATGTGTTTGGTCCAGCTATCTTCATCTGTTTCTTCAAATATATCGACAGCTGCCGGTGTTCGGCTCAGGGACGAGAATGTTTCAGAACCAACAAAGCGAGTAGCTGATGGGGTCATCGTGACCCGGACATCTGCTCCCGCTTTTTGAAAGTCTCGCAATAAATAAACTGCTTTGTAGGCTGCAATGCCTCCGGTAACGCCAAGTAAAATGCGTTTACCGTTAAGCATTAAAGCTCTTTTTCAGGATAGCGGTACGTGGTTTTACCTTCCATCATCTCATTAACAGCACGTTGTGTTGCATGAGGAAGCTTCTCAAAAGATTTGGAGATTTGCTCTTGTTCTTCGTTAAACGTGAACTCATCTTCATCCTCAAAGCCTTCGAAATATTTGAGTTTTTCATCAAGCTCGAGTTTCTCCTGGGCTGCTATCTGGCGGGCACGTTTTGAGATCACAACAATCTTTTCATATTTGTTGCCACCTTCTTCACCCATCTTATCTAAATCTAATGTCTTTACTGGCATATCTGTTTGCTACTGGTTTGAAATAAAGTTTTGAACTGCTTGGTAAATCTTTGAGTAAGCCGTTTCAATTTTATCGTTTACAACAACGCGATCAAATTTATCGGCGTATGTAATTTCTTTTTCCGCCCGCTTGAGCCGTATTTCAAGTGAATCTTCTGACTCTGTCCCGCGATTTCTCAATCTTTGTTCCAGGATATCCATGGAAGGCGGTTTGATGAAAATCGTTAATGCATCTTCACCATATATATTTTTGACGTTTAAAGCACCAAGTACATCAACGTCAAGCATAATAAAATAGCCTTTCTCAAGCTCAGATTCAACGTGTGCTTTGAGGGTTCCGTACATTGTACCATTATAAAATTCTTCCCATTCCAGAAACTCTCCATTTTGTACTCGATCCTGAAATTCATGCGCCGTCATAAAGTGATAGTCAAGGCCGTCTATTTCACCCTGCCGGGGCAAGCGGGTGGTAGCACTGACGGAGAATTTGAGTTTGTCGAAATCTGAAAGCAGTTTTTTTGCCATCGTGGACTTCCCCCCGCCGCTGGGCGATGCGAGAATTATAATCTTACCGCGTTCGTCACTCAATATTCTGGACCTGTTCCCTGATCTGTTCTAGTTTTTCTTTTCCAATAACTACATCGTGCGCAATTGATGAGTCATTCGCCTTTGATCCAATAGTGTTAAGCTCACGGTTAATTTCCTGGCATAAAAAATTCAGACGCCGGCCCACTGGTTGTTCACCCTCGAGCGCTTCAAGGAAGAATTTAAGGTGACTTTGAAGACGAACAGCCTCTTCATTGATATCCATTTTGTCTACAAGGATTGCGATTTCCATCTCCATACGATCAGGGTCGAAATGCTCGTCGGACACCATTTTTTGAATGCGCTCCGTAAGTTTTTCGCGGGTTTCCGGCGCGCGCCGGCTGGATTTCTGCTTGATATTCTTAAGCAGGGCAGAGATATCATGGATTTGTTTTTTCAAATCCGTTTCAAGTTCTTTGCCCTCTTTTTCACGCATCGTGTTTAAAAGTTCAAGCCCGGATTCAAGTGCTTCCTGAGTGCATTCCCAAATGATTTCAAGATTCTTTTCATCTTCTTTTCGGGATTCAAAGAGGTCGTTAAACTCTAGCAGATCCTGGAGCTTCAGCGGTTTGTCTATTTTTGCTATAGACCGCATTTCTTCAAGCATTTTACTGTAGCTTTTGAGCTTTTCAGCGTTGTATGTGGTATCTATCAGACCCATTTTTGATTTGTCCACATAGACGTTCAGAAGTACTTTTCCGCGAGACAGTCGTTTCTGAACTATTTCCTTCAGATCCAGCTCCTTGTCCTGAATGGAACCGGGCATGCGTGGGGATATATCAAGATATCTGCTGTTCAGTGTTTTTACTTCAACTGTAACATGGATATTGTTTTTGGCGGACTCACCGCGCCCGAAGCCGGTCATAGATCGTATCATAAATAGGTGCCGGAGTGTGTATGTAGGTTGTGTAAAATTAAGATGAAAGGTAGAGAGTAGAGTGAAGAAAGTCTATCCAATATTCATCTGCTTCTGAAAAAATGAATGATCACTTTCTATCCTGGATTTCTTTGAGCTTACTCATGGCCCGCTCATTAAGGTTCTCGAATACGTCCTTGTTGATATCGCCTGTAGTATATTTCATTCTTAGCCAAACGATATATGTGGCCATCACATCCTCATAACAGTAGTGCTCAATATCGTCGAGTTTACCCTCGCGATACATTTTCAGAACTTCGTTTCCTTCCCCCGTTTGTTTAAATGGAACACCGATCAGGTGGCCCAGGTGCTTCAGTTTTGGATACGAACTGGCTCCATAGTTACTGAATTCGTCCATCAGATCTATATTTGCATTGCTGAAACGGTACCTGATATCGTAGTGATTGAGCCTGACAGGCATCTGAAGGTTATGATTCATTGCCCGGTAAGTAATGAGAGGCAGGTCGAACCCGCGGCCGTTATGATGAATGAGGCCAAAATCTTTATAGGTACTCAATGCGTCAAATAGCTGAATCAGGCCTTCTTTTTCATCACTTCCATTCCAGCTAACCTTTTTTGCGGGTTTCCCTGAATTCTCGACCCACAATCCCACCCAGGATACCATCCGATGATACATAGGCGGCAAAAAGCCACTGTTGTTTCGGGTAAGTTCTTCACTTGCCTGAATCAACAGCTCGTCATCAGATGAGTCCTCGTTTTGTAACACTCGTCTCAAAAATGAAAAGTCGGGTATTGTCTCTACATCAAATACAAAAAACATAATTATTGACTCCTTTCTCCTGCTAAATTCAGTTCAAACTGGGATTTGAACATTTCATCGCTCAGACCGCACCCTAAAAGATACATTGTTTTGGTGACGGTTGCTTCCATCGTCATTTCACCTGCACTTAATGCACCGATTTCCTTGGCGGCCCGTCCGCTTTTATACTGATTGAGATTTACCGAATCGTAAGCGGCCTGCGAGTTAATAATGAGGTGGCAGTTGGCGTCTCTGCAAGTTTCCATAAAAGGGAGCATGCTGGTTGATCCTTCAATCGGAAAATTACCACTCCCAAAGGCTTCAAAAATCACGGCTCGTGTTCGGCTGAGGTCCAGGCAGTCGAGCATGTCGGGGTTAAGTCCGGGGAATAGTTTAATAACGTGCAGCTGGTCGTCGAACACCGGGTTGCATCGAAGGTCGCTTAAAGGCTGAGAGTAGGTTTGCTGTAAATTAATATCGATTCCAATGTCAGCCAGGGGCGGGTAATTAGGTGAAGCGAATGCGTCAAACTCACCAATGCTCATTTTGGATGCTCGGTTACCGCGATAAAGCTTGTCGTTGAAACATATGGCCACGTCGTAGATTGGATACGTTGCCAGTTCCACTGCATTGATCACGTTTCGGTGAGCATCACTACGAATTTTACTCATGGGTACCTGGCTGCCGGTAAAAATAACAGGTTTGCCAATATTAAAGAGTGAAAAAGAGAGCGCCGAGGCGGTGTATGCCATCGTATCGGTGCCGTGTAATATCACAAACCCATCGTAGGTGTCATATTCACTGTATATGTGACTGGCCAGTTTTTTCCAATGTCCTGGTGTGATATCAGAACTGTCTTCAAAGAATAATTGGTGGGTAGTAATTTCTGCGATATCTGACAGTTCCGGCATCTCTTTAAGAAGAAGTGAAGTGAACTTATCGATATCCAGCTCAGGCTTACCACTGCCGGAATGCATGGCGATGGTACCGCCGGTTTGAATGAGCTGTATTTTTTTCATTGAATGTGTTTAAGTGAATTCAGTTAAATATAACAGGCCGGGCGGACAAATGTATCGTGGCGAATTAATTTGAATTGCCGCGTTTTTAATCCAACAAGATTAATCATCCTGCCCGGGGTTGTGCGTTTCACCGGATTGGAAGGTTTTTCCGGTTATCATAAAGATTTTAAAATAAAGCCTTTATTAAGATTGTTTCAAAGAAAGAGGGGGCTCGGGTTCGGCAAAAAAAAGCTGTCACTATCGATTACAGATAGTAAAAAATGTTGTTTTTAGCTAAAGAAGTTGTTTTTTGTTTTGATGAGTACATGACTTATCACCTGCCATGCACAAATGGTTTCACGCTTGCGTGAAATGAAATGCCCCGGCAGGTGCATAATGTCCGTAGCCACGTACAAGCGCCGTGGGGCTCTCGGCGCGCAGTGCGGGGTTAGGGCGAGCAGAAAGACCAAGCGCCCCGAGGCGGATGATTACGCAGAAGAAAGAAATTAGGTCGAAGGGAGCATGAAAGACCAAAACGGTGGTTTCATCAGGGGCAGAAAGCGGGCTTATAAGATTAATATTTATTCGACTGGCTCACAGAACACCCCTCCCGGCTTAAGCCGTACTCCCCTGAAGGGGAGATTTTCACCTTGTCACCTCTGAGATAGTGTTTTCCCGCATTTAAGCAACATTATGGACTCGACATGACGAATAGCGCATTTGTTTGGTAGGGCGGCGAGTAAAACTATGTCACTTGATTCATGTTGTCCTGCACCGCCAGTTTGTTTACGGTTTGTGGCGGATATTTATTCTTTTGCATCTCAGTAGCTATGAAAGAACATTATTCTGTCGCCTGCCAAGCCAGAATAGCGCCGTGCCTCCAGCGATGAATGCAGCTGTAAGCCAAATGGATGTAAACGTAACCTGAAACATTAGCCAGACACAGGCTAGAATCCCCATCACAGGAATAATAAATGCCTTTAAACTCAATCGATGTTTATGCTCTTTGAAACGAGGCCTTAAAACAGGTACGGCAGCACAAGTAATAATAAATAGAAAAAGACGAGACAGAACGGTCATGGCTGCCAAAAAGATAAAAGAACCGGCAGCTGCACCAATGAAAGCGAACAGACCGAAGAAAACGATGGAATTGGCAGGGGTTTTCAGTTTTGGATGTACTTTTCCAAACCACTCAGGAAGAGAGCCATCTAATGCGAGAGCATATGTAAGGCGAGGTGTTGAAAAAATAGTGCTCACCAGGTTCCCCGTGACTGATGTAACCAATCCGGCCATGAGAATTAGAGCTCCGGCATTTCCAAATAGCACCAATGAAGCATCCAAAAGCGGAGATTCTGATGAAGAAAGATCAGGTACGGCCGCCTGAGATACCAATTGAATGAGCATATAAAGAAGGACAACGCTTCCGAGTCCCGCAAGTAAAGCGATCGGCATATCCCGTGTTGGATTTTTAGCCTCACCGGCCGGAACCACGGCGCCCTCAAACCCTACGAATGCATAAATTAACAGAAGAGCTGCTGCCCCGAGATCACTTACAGGAGGGACGGGGTTTTCGAAAGATGGTACAACATCAGGCCCAATCAAGATGAGTCCGCCAAATACAAGCAGTATGAGTACAGCGAACTTCAGAATGGTAAATATGGCAAGAGATCGAATAGATTCATTTGACCCCAGCACGTTAATGAGAGTCAGACTACCAATGATGATAGCCAGTGCTATAACTCGGCCGGTGCCAGCTGAGGCCGGCTCGTAAAAAAAGCCAATACTTTCGGCCAGCAAGACAGAGTTGGCGGAGAATGATATGATCCGGGCAACATAAAAGAGCCATCCCGCCTGAAAACCAATAAATGACCCGAAAGCCTCTGTGCCATACCGCACGGGGCCGCCTGTTCCTTTGAAATAGCTTCCCAATTCCGCGAAGCATAAAATCACGGGAAGCATCAAAAGGGCACATAGTAGATAAATCCATACGCTGTACTCTCCTGCAAGCGCAGCAGCTCCTCCGGGCAGACCGAAGATACCCGCTCCAACAAAACCGTTTACGACCAGAAGCCAAAGTCCCCATACAGTGAGTTTTCGGGGTAGCTTTTCATCTATAAGGGTGGTACCGTGAGGTCTTTTCAACAAATGGAGTGGTGTTTCTTTTTTAACTTTTTTAAATCCGCATTTGATTAAATCTGTCGTTACTTACAGCAAAGTACTTAGGATAGTTTACCGAATAATTTTTCCGGCTTTTCGGTTCATATATCATGAAATTAAATCTGAGTATTGAGCATACAGAAGAAACGATATACACAGCTTACAGGCAAAATAGATGTTGATTTTGGGCTGCATTCTATTTAGAATTAATCTAAATTAATAAATTCATTAAACAATATAATCCAACATTAAATCAATGGTACACATTAAACAACTAATGCTTTTTTTGTTGCTTGCAGGAGTGGCAATATCATGTTCATCTCAAGAAGAGGTAAATGTTTATTCAGCCCGTCATTATGATACAGATCTTGAACTTTATGATAACTTCACTGAAGAGACCGGTATCGTCGTCAACCTGATTGAGGGGGGAAGCGATGAGCTGATAGAAAGAATTAATAGTGAGGGCCTGAACAGTCCCGCAGACGTTCTCATTACTGTAGATGCAGGCCGATTGTGGCGTGCTAAAGAAGCGGGTGTGCTACAACCGTATGATTCAGAACAACTTAATAATGTTGTGCCACAGGAATTGCGAGACCGGGACGGTATGTGGGTAGGACTATCAAAGCGAGTGCGTGGTATTGTTTATCACACGGAGCGAGTTTCACCTGATGATCTGGCTGGTTACTGGGATCTTGCCGATGATAAATGGGAAGGCAGAGTATGCATCCGTTCATCAAATAATATATATAACCAATCGCTTGTAGCATCTTTGATTGAGAGTTATGGTGTACCTGATACTGAAGAATGGGCAACAGGTTTAGTGGAAAACTTCGCACGTGCACCACAAGGGGGTGACACAGATCAGATTAAAGCTGTAGCTGCCGGCGTATGTGATGTAGCAGTTGTGAATCATTACTATCTTGCAAGGCTTATGAGTTCTGAAGACGAAGAAGATCAGGAAGTTGCAAACCAGGTAGCCATGCATTTTCCAACAGAAGAGAATGGCGGGACGCATGTTAATATTAGCGGAGCGGGAATTGCCGTAAATTCACCCAATATTGAGAATGCAACTCGATTCCTTGAATATCTTACCACTGAAGAGGCTCAGGAACTCTATGCAATCGCTAATAATGAATTTCCAATTATCGATGGCATGGAGCTGCCATCCGTTCTTGACGACTTTGGAACATTTGAAAGTGATGCCGTTAATGTAACTTCTTATGGAGAGAATAATCCGGAAGCAATACGCCTGATGGATCGGGCTGGCTGGAGATAACAAATTATTATTTAGTAACTAATTACGCCCTCATATCAATGATGTGGGGGTTTTTTATTCCTTGTTTGTATGATATTGGTTTGCTCAGAATTTTTAAATCTTGTTCTGTAGTCAGCTATTTAGCAATCGATATATAATATAAAGCTGTCCGGTATGATACGCTGTGTGTTCGATAATCAGTTCGGCCTGTCTCAACAGGTTATGATCTGTGTTGGCTTTGAACGGTTTCATTAAATCAGCAGACGGTTCAAGTAGCATCTCACAAAATTCATCCCGCTCGTCGAAGTAAGAATCAATAAGCAACTGCCACTTTTGTTCGCTGTCGGGTGACTTAGCCTCAGGCCAGTATTCATCGGGCCAGTTGGGAGCTTGATAGGTATCATTTCTGCAATACTCAAGGATATCAAGCTGGGCGATACGAATGTGTGCAAAAAGCTGATAAAACGAGTAGGGAAGCCCGTTGTGCACGATCCCGATTTTCTGGTAAGGCATTTCGTTCAACACCTTATCGATAGGAGAGAAGGCCTGTCCGCCTTTCAGGTGTTTGACGAGCTGTTGTTTGAAGTCTGGTTGATTGTTCATAAGAAAGGAAGGTCTTTGTTAGCTGTTTAATTTCTTTATGCTGAATATCATAAATTTGTAAAGCATGTTTGCCAGGTTTTTTGGAAAATTGTGTGCCAGCTAATGGTAAAAACGAGGTTTATTTGATGTTGGTCTTGCGTGATTTAGCAATCGAACGGCTCAAAATGATTACCGGTATCAACCCGACAAGAACAATGGCCAAGGCTGCCCCGGAAGATTCAGCGAGGCGTTCATCAGAGGCGAGACGGTATACCTGTACTGCAAGCGTATCAAAGTTAAACGGGCGGACAATGAGCGTGGCCGGTAATTCCTTGATCACATCAACCACAACAAGCATTATAGCTGCAAACAGGCTGCCCGACATCATGGGAATATGAACTTTACGCAGTGTTTTCAGGAAGCTGTATCCCATACCCTGTGCGGCCTCATCCATATTGGATGTAATTTTACCCAGGCTTGCTTCCACAGTGTTAAATGCCACGGCCAGGAATCGCACTACATAGGCAAAAATGAGAGCAAAGATGGTTCCGCTGAGTAAGAGTCCGGTTGAGAATCCAAATGTCTCCCGGGCCCAGCTATCCAGGCTGTTATCGACCCAGCCAAATGGGATGAGAATTCCCACAGCGATAACCGATCCGGGAATAGCGTATCCCATTGATCCGATTTTAGTTGCCGTTTTTGTGAGAAAATTGGGCCTCAGCCGTGTTCCATAAGCCAGTACAAGTGCCACCAGCAATGCCACTGTTCCGGCAATCACAGCAACTGAGATGGTATTCAGGCTATACTGTAGGAATCTTGCATCTACGGCAGACTCAAAGTTAGATAGCATCATCTCGGTGAGGATGAGAACCGGGATTAGGAAGCCAAAGACGACCGGAATAGAGCAAAAAATCGTACTTCCCCAGGCCTTCCATCCGCTGAGATTGTAGAGTGTGAGCTGTTTATAGCGTCCGGTTCCTGATTGCCGGGTATCCATTTTATTTCGTGACCAGCGCTCAAGCAGGATAAGGACCAGGATAAACATCATCAAAAATGCTGAAAGCTGTGCTGCTGCCACCCGTTCTCCCAAACCAAACCAGGTTCGGTAGATACCTGTTGTAAACGTTTGAACACCAAAATAATCAACTGTCCCGAAATCGTTAAGGGTCTCCATCAAGGCAAGTGCCATACCTGCAGCAATAGAAGGGCGTGCCAGCGGCAAAGCAATTTTAAAAAAACTGGTTGTTGAGGAGGCACCAAGGCTCCTGCTTGCTTCAAGAAGTGACGCTGATTGTTCAAGAAAAGCTGCTCTTGTTAGGAGATAAACATATGGGAAGAAGACGAGAGACATCAATAGTACAGCACCCCAGAGTGACCGGATATCCGGAAACCAGTAATCCCCATATCCCCAGCCGGTAACAGCTCTGATTGTATCCTGAACCGGTCCGGTAAATGCCAGAAAATCAGTATAGGTGTAGGCCAGAAGATAAGCAGGAACAGCCATTGGCAGAATAAGAAGCCATTGAAACTGTTTACTTCCCGGAAATGAACACATTGTTACAAGCCACGCGGTACCCACACCAATCAGAAATACACCTGTTCCAACACCTATCATCAGCCAAAAGGAATTCATGATATAGTTGGGAAGTACGGTAGAGGCAAGGTGCCCCCAGATGTCGCCGCTTGGCACAAAGATATTCGAAATCACAGTCAAGATCGGAATAGCTACAAGCAGTGCAATGAACACCGTAGCGATATTCCAGACGGCTGAGCCTGACAGAGAATGTGAGCCGGAAGCCCAGAGCCTCGTTTTTTTTGTGAGTTCTACCAGATTCTTAAGCATTGCCGGACATCAGGCTTTTATTCGACCGTCCAAATTCTTTTTTAAGGGCAAGGTTTGCCGCATGATAACCACACATGCCATGGACACCGCCACCAGGAGGTGTGGATGATGAACAGAGATAGACACCCTCAGCAGGCGTTGCATAAGGATTTATGAGGTGCAGTGGTCGCGTAAAGAGCTGCCATATATCCTGTCTGCCACCGTTGATATCACCACCGAAATAATTGGCATTATAATCCTGAAATTGATCGGTATTCATCGTGTGGCGATGTTCAATTATATCCTTGAAGCCCGGCGCAAAGCGTTCGATCTGATTCTCGATTTCTTTCGTCATATCTCGGGTTGAACCGTTTGGAACATGACAATAGGCCCAAAGTGTGTGCCGGTCATCCGGCGTACGTGTCTCATCAAAATTAGATTGCTGAGCAATCAAGACATAAGGTTTATCAAAGTGCCCTCCCGAATCCATTACCTCTTCGCCCTCTGCAATTTCATCAAAAGTACCGCCAAGATGGACTGTACCCGCTTTTTTTACTCGAGGATCATTCCAGGGTACCGGCTCACTTAGAATGTAATCGATTTTAAAGACTCCCGACCCATACCGATATTTTTTGAGCCGCTTTACATATGACCCCGGTAATCTTTCGCCTGCAATATCGATGAGCTGTCGGGGTGTGACGTCCAGCAGCACGGCCCTGTGAGATGGAAGCGGGTCGAGAGATTTAATATCAGCACTTGTTTCAATTTCACCCCCAAGAGATTTGAAATAGCCGGCCATTGCATCAGCTATTGACTGTGAGCCTCCTTTGGGAAGCGGCCAGCCAACAGCGTGCCCCGCAGCTCCGAGAACCAGTCCGATTGCCGATGTCGCAACTGCATTAAGTGGTAAAATACTGTGGGCAGCCAGCCCGGCGAAGAGTGCTTTTGCCCGTTCCTGCTTAAATCGCTTTTGAAAAAGCGACGCCGGCTGAAGTGCTTTCAGGCCAAATAAGGCGAGATTTACCGGGTGTTTTGGAATACTCAAGGGTCCCAGAAAATCTCTGGTGAGTGTGTTCCAGTTCTCTGCAATCGGTTCAAAGGCTGATCTATACGTATCGCCGTCAACACCGAGTTCGTCCATCGTTTTACTCATTTCGTGGTGCATAACCACAGCTTCACCACTATCCATTGGGTGTGCCACCGGGTAGTGGGGTGTAATCCACTCAAGACCATACTTATCCAGGGGCAAATCTTTAAGGTAGGGCGAGGAGGCTGCAAGGGGATGGATAGCTGAGCAAACGTCGTGTCGAAAACCCGGCTGAATAAGCTCTTTGGTCCGCATTCCGCCTCCAATCGTCTCAGATGCTTCAAATACCTTCACACTTAAACCTTGTTCAGCGAGCCGTATTGCAGCTGATAATCCATTTGGACCAGATCCAACGATGATTGCGTCGTAAGATGTATTTTTGGTGGACAATGTTCTGAATTAATGAATTTTGAATAAAAGGTGAAGGTACGCAAACAGACATCAAACGTGAAATATAACACGAGCGTTTGAGGTTATAATGAAGATCAAATACAAGAGTACTAAGTGTTTCGGATTAGGTCTTGAGTATATTGAACTGTTATTTAATACTATAAAAGGATGCAGTGGTGAGTTTGATAACTGATTGGATTAATTCATAAGTTTCAATCTATGGAAAATGTTGAGTGTGTTTTGTGTGGGAGTCATCAGACAGAGTGGATTTTGAAAGATGACACGCGGATGGACTATATTCGTGACTACTTTATCTGTAACGACTGCCATCTGATATTTGTAAATCCGGATCAGCGCCTGGATACGGCAGAAGAGAAGTCGAGGTATGACATGCATGAAAATAATCCTGATGATCCGGGATACAGAAAATTTTTAAACCGAATGTTCAAACCGATGGCCGAGCGTATTCAACCCGCTAGTTACGGACTGGATTTTGGTTCCGGCCCGGGCCCGACTCTACATTTGATGTTTGAAGAGGAGGGACACACAGTTCGCATTTATGACCCATTTTATGCTGATGATCCGTCAGTGTTTGATGACCGCTATGATTTTATCACTACCACTGAAACGGCTGAACACCTGTTTGAACCATTGGTGGAGCTTGATCGTCTCTGGAACTGCCTCAAGTCCGATGGCTATTTAGGGATTATGACCAAGCGCCATCGCGGGCGGGAGCATTTTGAAGAGTGGCACTACAAGAATGACGATACACACGTAGTATTTTTCCATGAAGATACGTTTCGATGGCTGGGAAGAAGATGGAAGTCAGAACCGATATTCTTGAGGAGTGATGTTGTGATATTTTGACCCGCTCCTCTCAATCTCTCCTCCCTACGCCGAAAAGCGCTCCTCATGGAGGGGAGAGGCAGCAATAAATCGCTACGTCGCTAAATCGAAAATCTCACACATCGCTAAATCAGAAGGTTTTTGAACCTACTGGCATTATGGATGTTTGATGTGCCGACCCGATACCACCCCTCTCGTTCTCCTCCCTGCGCCGAAAGACTCGGTGTAGGAATGGAAAGGCACTAGATCGAAAATCGGAAATTTATTACAGTGTAATTACGAAAAAACTTGTGATTTACTCTGATATCTAAAAACTTCATTTAACGATTTAACGATTTAACGATTTAACGATTTAACGATTTAACGATTTAACGATTTAACGATTTAACGATTTAACGATTT
>CAZVEP010000035.1:0-31288 GCA_964625635.1 uncultured Rhodohalobacter sp. | reverse complement strand
TTTTGGTTATGATGTTTTTCATACTTCTAACATTTAATGGTTGAGAACAAGAGTAATTATATGTCTTGCTTATTAATCAAGAACAGAACCAGGAAATTTGGGCCTATCAACAATAGGATCCATATCGTCACCATTTCGGGTATCCCAAGTGGTGCCTTCAGTTGCACTGGTTTCGAATGTGGTTTGCTCTTCTTCAGGTAAGTCAAGGTTTGCATCGGTTACAGTGGCGCATCCGGCCGCAACAAGAAGTGCAAATGAAAAAGAGAGTAATTTAATCGTTGTAGATTTTAGTAAGTCCATTTGAGAACGGGTTTAAGTATTGATGGATAAAGACGATACCATTATTGGTGCAACCAGGAGACAGAAATTTTATACTTCAAAGATTAAAATATCTTAAAGTTTCTAAAATCTGAGCTCAGATTGAGTCTATAACAGCAAGTTAGTTAGTCTGTGATGGCAGACGTTAAAAGTTATTTGCGCTACAAATGTAAGTGTGATTGTCACCACAACTAAACATTTTTACACAAGTTTATTTTCATATTAAAGTGCGTTTCAGCCTTATATGCTATTGTATAGCACATAAATGATAATGTATATGACTGATCTACTTTTTAGTTACGAATATATTTTTTAAAGGTTTCGTTTAGAACTATAAATATTGGTAGTTCATTCACTGGGAACCAAACCACTGTATATATTTTAGTGTATTTATTTGAAACTTGAAAATCATTATTAAAAAAATGATTTAATACAAGAAACTGATTTTGTGAACCAATGCTTCCGTAAAGTATAAGTATAAATAGAAACTTGACAGAAATCCCGTGTATCGAGTTGATTATTCAGATTTAGTAGATGCCCTCCTTGATGGAGATGAAGAAACGTCGAACCGGCTTCTTAAGGAAGTGATGCCACGGCTGGTAGATTACCTTCAGGTTGTAATGAACGCAAGCCCACAGGAAGCTCAGGAATGTGCATACCAGGCATTCTCGGATGTGCTCGAAAGAATCAGAGCTGAAAAAATCAAAGAGAGTAAATATATATTTAGTTATCTCATCACCACGTCAAGAAATCAATATCTACATTTTAAGAAAACTCAGCATCGATTTGATCTTGATCCTGATGACGGACTTCACCAGGCACAACCCGCTGAACAGGTAAAATCTTTGATTGATGAGGAGCGTATGGAGATTTTGGAGAGTTGCCTCGATCAGCTCGATCCTGACGATAAAGAACTGATTAGCTATATGCTCGCTAATCCAAAAGCAACGACAAAGCAGATCAGCCAAAAATTCGGGCTCAGCGGTGCAAACGTAAGAACTAAAAAATCGAGGCTGACTCACCGGCTGCATCACTGCTTTAAACGTAAAATGTCCAGCTAAAAAGATTTGCGGTAGGTTACTCCCGTCGGCTGCAGTTGTATATCATCCAGAACTTCAAGCAGATTATTACTCTGCTGTTTGCTCGCCAGATACATTATGATATCGAAAGTGAAAAGGAATCCACCCTGAAGTATCAATGATTGTCCGTATCCCTTTAGACGACTATTTTCTTTCCTTATTCCACGCTCCCACAGATAGGCGCCTGTTGCCATATATCCGACGTCAAGTCCTGCATTGAAAAGAAGAATATTCTCAAATTTGTTGAATTCCTGTACTGTCTCTTTAAGGTTAAATGCCGAAGGATCTCTTCGGGAACCAAAATATCCTAGTCCCGCAATTGCAAGATTGACACTGTTCCAGGCCAGGTTCATTTGGTGAAAGTAACGAACACTTCCTTCTGACTGGGTCATTCCTGCCCCACTTATAATCATATTACCTGCAGCCCAGCTTCCAAGAACCTTCATCCCGTCTTTATTAAGCTTTAGCCGCTTCTCATTAATTATTTCCAAACTCATATCTGAGCTTTGAGCTTTAATAATTCCAATACCACCAATTATAATAGATGCTAAAATTGTCGTGAACTTAAACATGATTTGTCTTTTAAAATGAACGTTAATTATATGGTGTTTAACTGAATGATTTCATTTTCAGCAATAGGATAAATACATTCTGCCTTTTCCTCTGAAAGGACAAAAAGACCCGTAAACTCTCCAAATGCTGGCAAAATGAGTTGATTTTTTGTTTGATAAAAACATGGAAGCTTTATTGATTGCCGGCCTTTTCCCCTTAATCTCACTCCGGGGTGAATATGTCCGGAAAACAAGTATTCAAATTCTGATGTTGATATAGCTGACGAATCGTGGATAAATCTGAAGTTTCCCTCTGTTAGATCATTATAAACATCCAGATTAGCTTTTTCATAGAAAGAATCATGTAGTGAATCGTGATTTCCAGCAACAAGTACCACATTAAGTTGCGGGTAATTCGCTCGCCAGTCTTCAAATTGAAACCATTCCCGATTGACATCGCTATGGAAAAGATCTCCCAATATAAGAAGCCTGTCAGGCTTAAGCTCATTTACTAAGGAGTCAAGGCGTTTGATATTGGTTTGGTTAATCTGATGTGGTGCTGCTATACCTGACTTTCTAAAATGCCCGGATTTGCCTAGATGAAGATCTGTAACTATTAAGGTGCTTTCATTCAGCCAGTGTACTGCACGTTCCGGCATAAGCTCAAAAGATTGCTCTAAAATCGTTAGTCTCATTTTTTCCGGATTATGATGCTTCCAGCTGTTTTTGCATTTTCTTAATTCGATCCGTCAGTTTTTCAGATGATAACCGTTCGCGCAGTCTGTCCACGTAAATAGGAAATGCGAATGGAGAAAAGCGATCAATCTCTTTTAAAATAACATTTTGTTTCTGAATTCTTTGAAGCGCCAGCCTCAGTCTGGCTTCATCAAGCTGTGTACTTAAAACCTCGTCATAAGCTTGTTGAATAAGTAGATGTCCGGGCTCATATTCCATAAACACATCAAAAAATAGTCCGGAAGACATTTGAAGGTGCTTCCCCTTTTTCTGATTTCCGGGAAATCCTGAAAAAACGAGCCCGGCAATTTGGCTGATCCCCCTAAACCGCCGTTTGGCAAGTTCAGCATCGTTCAGACTTCCCATAATATCATGAATCAGTTGCTGCTCTGAAAAAATATCTTTCTCCAGGGCCTGAGCTATGGGGATATCCTGATCGCTCAGCAATTCAAATCCATAGTCATTCATTGCGATTGAGAATGTGATGGGTGTAATTTTGGATAATCGATAGGCAATCAGGGCAGACATTCCTTCGTGAACGTATCTGCCTTCAAAAGGAAAGAAGAAGCAGTGGCACCCTTCATTGGACCATGATTTTTCAATCAGGAATTGATCGGCATTGGGAAGAATAGAGCGGGTTCGTTGAATATCTAAAATGGGTTTGATTGTCTGAAGGTCAATAGATTCAGTCATATCTTCATTCGCCTCTCTGAGCTTTTTTCTCAATCGGTCACTCATATTTGATGAGAGTGACATTCGGCCGCCCATGTAGCTGGGTACTTTACTGCTGGACCCTTTTGCCCGTCGGACGTATGCTGTCATATCTTTGATGTTAACCAGTTCGAGATTTCGACCGGCAAACCAGAATGTATCACCAATATTAAGCTGTGATATAAACCACTCTTCCACACGGCCCAGATTGCTTCCCTTCAAATATTTAACACTAAGCATGGAGTCACTTGCAATGGTACCAATACTCATACGATGCCTGCGGGCTATTTTTCGATCAAAAACACGCCACAGGCCATCCTCGTCAATTTCAACCTTGTTGTATTCATCGTATCGTGTCAGTGACTGACCACCGGTTTGGATGAAATCAAGAATCCATTTCCACTCATCAGGCTGAAGTGTTTGATAGGCAAATGTAAGTTTAATTTCATCGTATAGAGTGTCTGGGTCAAACCCTTCTGAAACCGCAAGCGTGATCAAATATTGAATCAGAACGTCGAATGGCTTAAGGATTGGATCCCGATCCTCCATCATACCGTCTTCTACTGCATCTTTTAAAGCCGCTGCCTCAATCAGCTCGAGTGCATGGGTGGGTACAAACCAAATGGTGCTGTCTGCTCCGGGCTGGTGACCACTTCTGCCGGCACGCTGAACAAATCTTGCAACACCTTTTGGGCTTCCAACCTGAACAACTGTATCCACAGGCGTGAAATCGACGCCAAGATCCAGACTTGAGGTGCAGACCACGATTTTTATAAGTCCGTTGTGAAGAGACTCCTCAACCCAGTCGCGAACGCTCCTGTCCAGGGAGCCATGATGGAGCGCCATCGTACCCGCGAGATCCGGGTTCGCTTCCAAAAGCTGCTGAAACCAAATCTCTGATTGGGCTCTTGTATTGGTAAAGATCAGTGTTGACCCGCTTTTATCCAGTATCGGAAGAACTTTTGGAATCAGTTTTGTACCCAGATGGCCAGACCATGGAAATGATTCCACATCGTCTGGTAACACTGAATGAACGTGTATTTTTTTTGTACTTTTCGCTTTTACAATAACAGGCTGCTCGTTGTTTTGATCAACCCCATGAAGTACCTCTGCCGCTTCTTCCAGATTTCCGATCGTAGCTGATACTCCCCATATATTCAGATCGGGATTCATCCCCTTCAGCCTGGAAAGACCGAGTTCAGTCTGGATTCCACGTTTGGAACCAATGAGCTCATGCCACTCATCAATTACAACGGACTTCAAATTTTTAAATCTTTTTGGATAGCCTTTTTGAGCGAGCAATATGTGAAGGCTCTCCGGCGTGGTAATCAGAACTTCCGGCATTTGCCGTTTTTGCTTCTGTTTTACAGACGATGAAACATCCCCGGTTCTTCTCTGAACCTGCCACGAAATGTCCAGGTCAGATACCACTTCCTGCATATTTTGCTCAAGGTCTTTTGCCAATGCCCTCAGTGGTGTGATCCATAAAAGCCGCAGGCCATTATTTTCTTTCTCCTGATAGCTATTGGGGTTCTGATTGATCCATTCAATCAGAAGCGGCATGAAGAGCGCAAAGGTTTTTCCGCTGCCGGTAGGAGCATTTAGCAATCCCTTTTTTTGATCCAAACAGTGCTTCCAGACAGTTCGCTGCCACTCAAATGGCTTCCAACGTCTGCTTTTAAACCACTGCTCAATTTTTCGCTGTCCGTCTGTCATATAATGTCTGTTCTTTCCTGATTAAGAACACGGAACGGTACTGCAATCGTTTGAGCAATAAAAAATGATGACATAACCTGATAACTTTTTTCAGAAAAGACTTGAAAATGCCTCGAAAAAGCATCAACATAGAAGCGCTTTTGTTACATTCGCAAAACGTTAAAAATTAAAAATATCATATCCTATGTGGCTCAACATAAAATCCTTTGAAGAATACAAAGAAACCTATCAGCAGAGTGAGGAAGACCGATTAAAGTTCTGGGAGCATGAGGCAGGTACTTTCTACTGGAGAAAAAGCTGGGACAAGGTTCATTCAGGCGGCTTTGAGAAAGGAGACATTAAATGGTTTGAGGGCGGAAAGCTTAATATCACCGAAAATGCGCTCGATCGTCATTTAAACACAATTGGAAACAAGACCGCATTTATTTTTGAGCCAAATCACCCGGATAGTTTCCGCCGGACAATTACTTACAGACAGCTTCATGAAGATGTTTGCCGGTTTGCGAATGTGTTGGAAAGTAAAGGAGTAGAAAAAGGCGACCGTGTCTGTATCTACATGGCGATGACACCGGAACTGATCATTGCAGCGCTGGCTTGCGCCCGTATTGGTGCGGTCCATTCAATAGTTTTTGCCGGATTTTCGGCTCAGGCACTTGGTGAGAGGATTCAGGATTGTGATGCCAAGATGCTGATTACAAATGATGGCCTTCGCCGGGGGGACAAGCACGTTCCACTGAAAGATATTTCTGATAAAGCACTTGAAAATTGCCCAAATGTGGAGAGCGTTATCGTGTGTCAGAGAACCAACAGGGATATTGACTGGGTCGAAGGACGCGATGAGTGGTGGCATATGCTGCTTCGAAATGCATCAAAAAAACACACCGCTGTTGAGATGGATGCGGAGGATCCGCTCTTTATCCTCTATACATCTGGCTCTACTGGCAAACCGAAAGGAGTTCTGCACACCTGTGGCGGATATATGGTGTATACAAGCTACACATTTCGAAATGTGTTCCAGGTAAAAGAGGAAGACATTTATTGGTGTACGGCCGATGCCGGATGGATTACGGGGCACTCATATATCATGTATGGTCCGCTGTTTACCGGTGCAACGGGAATTATTTTCGAGGGAACGCCTACCTATCCTGATCCAGGCCGCTTGTGGGAAGTCGTAGAAAAATATGAGGTCACTCACTTCTATACGGCACCCACGGCTATCCGTGCTCTCATGAGCTACGATATTGATTATGTGAAAAAATATGATCTAAGCTCACTAAAAGTGCTTGGCAGTGTGGGTGAACCCATTAACGAAGAGGCCTGGAACTGGTACCATGACAATATTGGCGGCGGTGAATGCCCTATCGTAGATACCTGGTGGCAAACTGAGACGGGCGGAATTATGATTTCACCATTGGCCGGCATCACACCGACAAAACCGGGATTTGCTACTTTGCCGCTTCCGGGTATTAGTCCGGTACTTATGGATGAGGATGGAAAAGAGATCGAGGGCAACGATGTGAATGGAAACCTCTGCATCAAACATCCCTGGCCTGGAATTGCCAGAACAGTTTGGGGTGATCACGAACGGTATCTCAAAACGTATATGAGCGCTTATAAAGGTTATTATTTTACGGGTGATGGGTGCCGACGCGATAAAGATGGCTACTACCGGATTACCGGACGAGTTGATGATGTTCTGAATGTATCAGGTCACAGACTGGGTACTGCCGAGATTGAGAACGCTATTGATGAACATAAAAAGGTGGTGGAGACCGCTATTGTGGGGTATCCTCACGACGTGAAAGGGCAGGGGGTTTACGCATTTATGATATGTGAGAAGCAGCCGGATGATCCTGAAGCGTTCAAAAAGGAAATTCATGATCTGGTAACGCAGATTATAGGTCCGATTGCCAAGCCTGATAAGATTCAGGTTGTTTCGGGACTACCAAAAACAAGGTCCGGAAAGATCATGCGTCGTATTTTACGTAAAATTGCTGCACAGGATCTGGATAATCTTGGCGATACATCAACACTTCTGGATCCATCAGTTGTGGAAGATATCAAAGCTGGAAAAGCGTACTAGTGTTAAGACAAATATGAAATGTCGTAAGCAACCTGTCAACACCCACTGGATCTGACAGCGTTGATTTTTGACGCTGACAGAAACCCTGAAAAGCACCGGGGATGCTGTCAGGTCTTTATTTCATTTATGAAACTTTCAGCTGAACTGGTTGAAAAGAGACTAATTATACCATTTTGGTTGAAAAGATATTTATTCAACTAAATTGGTTGAAAATTGCTATATTCAACCAATTAGATTAATTGGTGCGTAAATGAAGCGACATATAGTACTCATAGGGGATTTGGTAGGATCGAAAGAACTTGGAAACAAGGATCGGGAAAAGTTTCAGGCAAGACTTAGTGATAAAATATCGCAAATTAACCAGGAGTCAGATTCAATCATATCACCTCTGACAATTACACTGGGAGATGAGTTTCAGGCTGTATATAAGGATATGTCAGCACTGATTGCTGATAGCTGGTCAATACTGACTGCACTACATCCGGTGGGCGTTCGGTTCTCAGTGGGGATAGGTGAAATTTTTACGCCAATAAACTCAGAACAGGCTCTTGGAATGGACGGTCCTGCATTTCATTCAGCCCGGGATGGCATGGATCAGGTGAAGGAGTCGGGCGGCACGTATTGTGTCAAACTGGGGTCTTCCAAAGATCAATCTGACGCAACCCAATCACTTGTATCGCTGGTAAATTACAGTTTGATGTTTCTGTCAAATGAGATGGGAAACTGGAAGGAAACAAGGTTGCAGGTGTTGACGATGCTCAATGACGGCTTGTCCATTAAAGAAATTGCGGAAGCAATTGGTATTTCAGAGTCTGCGGTTTACAAGAACAGAGAGGAAGGGAATCTGAATTTGTTTTTGGAGATAAAGGATAGTATTGGCGAAAACATCAATCGAATTTTGTAGGCTATGAGTTTGCTCGCTTTTTTTGGAACCATGAATCTGATCCTGCTATCGCGATTATGGCTCACCTTCAAGGATGATGGAGCTGATACAAAAACGATTCTGAAAATTAGCATTGTACCATTTCTCTCGCTGATATTTGTGGAAACCGGGCTGTTATGGATAATGGTGCTGATTGTTCTTTCAATTTCACCTCTGCTCACATTCTTTAGCGAAAAGAAGAGTTCAAATATTTACCGCGCCAGGGGTCTCGTGCTTTTTGTCCATATCCTGGTATTGGGATTGATATTTGGTTTGTTGGGAGAAAACGGACTAAATGATCGGGCAGCAGAAGTTATACAAGGAAGCCTGATTCTGAATCAGCCGAATATACAATCTTTACAAATTCTGCTTTTTGGCGGTCTGCTGGTGATGAATGAGATGAATATCATCCTACGTTACCTGATGTATGTATTAAATCTCGCTCCGATTGGAAAGAAAAAAAGCCAGTCAAAAATAACAGGCGATCAGTTTAATACCGGTCGTGTAATTGGAATGCTTGAGCGTATTTTTATCTACTCGTTTGCTATAGCCGGGCAATTTGCGGCGATAGGATTTATTCTAACAGCAAAAGGGGTTGTCCGCTATCACGATTTCGAGGACAGATCATTTGCGGAATATGTATTAATCGGCACGCTGCTGTCGGCACTGTTGGCAATGGGAACTGCATTGATCGTCAACACAATTATCAGGCTGTAATCGTAAAAGATTCAAAAAATGATTGCTGCACGTTTAGCCTGCGACTAAAAGCCCGCCTGCCATCATCAATATACTCAGAAAAAAGAGTGAGAGTCTAAAACGGGTTTTTATGATGATTGGGTGAAAGAGCAGCCCATACGTAAATGTGTAATTCTGAAGCCATCCGTAATAATGCTCTCTGTGCGAAGCACCAACGGCCATAGTAACGTGGCCGTGAAGGAGGGTGAGCATAAAGGGGAGTGCAAACATGATGGATCCGGGAAATGAAATAATCTTGGGTACCATAAAAAATTCTGATACAAAAAAATAAGGCCAGGCAAATATCAGAAGGATGGGAACAGATATTGCCCAGTTGATAAAGCAAATTCTCAGATAATTTTTTTCGTTCAACTCAGTGCTGCTCATTGGGTCAATTCTTTTGTGCCTATTTACTCACTACATCACAAAACTTTGTTATATCTATTCCCGTTCAGAACTGAGTACGAATTTCCCATAGATCAGGAAAAATGGGGTTATTCAGAGTTTTTCGAAGGTATTTTGCGCCATCAGAACCGCCGGTACCTTTTTTTGTACCAATTGTTCGTTCTACCATTTTCACATGTCGATAGCGCCATTCCTGAAGCCCTTCATCATAATCTACAAAAAGCTCACAAAGATGTGCCAATTCGGGTTTTTTGTTCATAATTTCAATCAATACAGATTGATTTTTCACTGATGGTTCATGGATCAATCCATGTTCGTTTACGCGCTCAGGAATTTCTATATCATAACCATGAACTTTCAGAAATAAGCAAAAACTCTCCCATAATGTTGATTCTTTCTCACGTTTAATGAGCTGTTGTTGAAGTTCAGGCTGATCGCTATGAACTTTAATAATTTGGCTCGATCGCATTCCACAGATGATTTCCATCTCTCTGAATTGTACAGACTGAAACCCGCTTGCCTGCTGAAGAAAACCCCTGAAACTATTGAACTCTAATGGCGTCATGGTTTCAAGGATGTCAATTTGAGAGACCATAGTTTTCAAAATAGTAAGTACACGGCGCATTGTTTTTACTGCGGCCCATGTATTTCCTTTCTCAAGATCGGGGCGTAGTTTGTCAAACTCATGCAGGATCTGTTTGAACCAAAGTTCGTAGCTTTGATGGATTATGATAAACAACATCTCATCGTGCTCTTCAGGTGATGATTGAGGTTCCTGAAGCTCCAGCAATTTGTCAATGTTAAGATAGTTCGTATAAGTTAAACTCATGTGGCTGTTTGGATTTACTTGGTTGTAATATTATCAAAGTACAAAAGCATTAACGAATTCTGGTGATAATAGTCTGAAATTTTTCGCCTTGACTCAGACTCTTAAATGTATGATCGTTGATTGGAATTTATCACGAAAAATTTAAGATGCGAACAGGATGAGTATACTAATTGCAGACAGCGGGGGGACAAAAACGGACTGGGCATTGGCAGAACAATCAAAATCCGAAATTATTAAAGGAACCGGTCTTCATCCATCGTATATGACCGTTGACCAGATTGAAAGGTACATCAGAGAGGATATAAAGATCGTCCCTGAACGTATTTACTTTTATGGTGCAGGATGTCATGGTGATAAGCCCAAATCAAAAATTACTAAAGCGCTCAAGAAGGTATTTCCGCTAGCGAAAATTGATGTTATGGATGATTTAACAGGGGCGGCTCGTGCACATCTGCAGAATTCTGAAGGGATAGTTGCTTTATTCGGAACAGGTTCAATTTGTGGCCGCTGTAAATCTGGTAAAATTATAGAGCGCTCAGCATCACTGGGTTATGCAATTGGCGATGAAGGAAGTGCTGCTGACCTGGGACGCTCAATTATAAAAGCATATTTCCGTCGTGCCCTGGACCTCGAAACTAAAGAATTGGTAGAACATTTTTTAGTTGAGAAATCATATTCTGATTTAATGTCCCGAATTTATTCCAGCGAACGGCCGAACCGTGAGCTCGCTATGGTAGCGGGTAATATTTTAAGCAATCCGTTGACGGTTCAGTTGAAAGAATTGATTTTAGTGCGATTTACGGAATTTATTGATACGCAATTGGCAATGCTTGTTCCTTCTTCTGATGAAAGGATAGTATGTACGGGTAAAGTGGCAATTGCTCATGCGGATATTCTCTTGGAAGCAATGGCAACCCGGGGATTAAAAAAAGTAAACATCTCAAGAAATATTATAGAAGGGCTGGTGCGCTACCACACGGCCTGAAACCGACCGATAGACAAGTCTCCAAATGAAGAGATATGTTTGTAGTTTGTGTATAGAAAATCTAAACCAATAAATTCTGACTTTGTTATTAACTGATACCCATTCTCATCTATATTTAGACGCGTTTAAAGACGACCTAAACTCTGTTTTAACCCGTGCCGTAGAATCTGACGTTCGTAAAATTTTGCTCCCGGCAATTGACTGGAGCTCTCTTGATCAAATGGAGCACCTTTATCACGATAAGATTGAGTTTCATAAGATGATGGGGATTCATCCTTGTGAAGTGGATTTACCCCGGGTCGGGGAAGAAGAGCACTTGATGGAAGTATGTAACATGACCCAATTTGTAGGAGTCGGTGAAACGGGCCTTGACTACTACTGGAGTACTGAATTTGTAGAAAATCAGAAAGAGTCTCTGCGTATGCATTGCAGAGTTGCGAAGCAGGTAAACAAGCCAATAGTACTGCATAACAGGGATGCCACTCAGGACTTACTTCAAATCATAGAAGGTGAACAAAATGGAGATCTGACCGGGGTGTGGCACTGCTTCAACGGAACAGAAGAGGAGGGAAAACGCGCTATAGATCTCGGTCTCTATTTGGGAGTTGGCGGAGTGGCTACCTTCAAAAATGCGGGTGTTGGAGAGGTTGTTGCAGCCATGCCTTTAGATAAATTGATTCTTGAAACGGATGCTCCCTACTTGTCACCCACACCGAAGCGGGGTAAGAGAAATGAGCCGTCATTTATGAGGTATACCGCTGAAAAACTTTCTGAATTGAAAGGATTATCTCTGGAAGTGATAGCTAATAAAACGACATCAAATGCAAACCGACTCTTCGGTTTAAGTGAATAGATATTTTTAAATAGCTTTTATTCCCAGTTTTTCCAGTTCTGGAAATTTATCCAGATGTTGTGATGGGACTCGAATATTAGAGTACTCATGCCGAAGGGGTGACTCTGAACGCAGTAAGCTGAACGACTCAGCTCGTTCTTTTTTACCGAGCGTTTTGAGGTCTCTTATTTTCTGATCAAACCAGCCAAGCGGATGAAGCTCCATTAAAAGCCCGGTAAGCGAATTATAGCTGTTTTTGAGTTTTGGCTTGTATGCTGAACTTGATTCAAGTTCGGCTATTTCTATGCCAGCGTTTTCACAGAACTGATTGATTATCATTCTGGATGCCCGGCGTTTTGATTGAATAGAATAACCGGCTATATGTGGGGTCGCAAAACGAGCGGCCTCGACAACTGCCGGATTAAAGGCCGGTTCATTTTCCCAGGTATCTATGATAAGCTGTTTCAATTTGTTTTCTTCCAGCATTTTAAGAGCAACTTTTTCATCAATAACACCGCCTCTGGAAGAGTTTATCAGCAGCTGATAATTGGTATTGTTCAGCCAGCTTTCATTGAATAGGTGCCGTGTTGGGTATTGTCCGGATACTGTCAAAGGCGTGTGAAATGTGATCAAATTGCACTCTCTTAACTCGGCAAAATAAGAGGAACTAAAATCCGGGTCGCGTTCAGCTCTCGGCGGGTCATACAACACACAGGGAATAGAAAAACCCGAGAGTAATTTGAATACTTCACTTCCTACAGCCCCAACGCCAACAATACCGGCTTTTAAATCTTTTGTTGTGATGTTGCTCGTCTCACTAATTACGAGCATGACAGTTGCAACATACTCTGCAACTGTAACAGCATTACAGCCAGTAGAGTCGGCAACAGTGATTCCCTGAGATTTTAGATATTCGAGGTCCAGGTGATCTGTTCCTGACGACCCCGTGGCTATGAACGTGATGTTGCCAGGTTCCGGCAGCGTTTGTTCATTCAAAGGAGTAGTGGTGTTCACGAACAGTGCATCGTATTCTGTAACGTTATCCGGAATCTTTTTTGGATCAAAAAGATCAACCTGAACAGATTCAGGCATCATTTTTTGAAACTCATATAAAAATCGATTAGCAAGTACCTTCATATAGTTTGAAAAAATAAAAAACGACAAATAGTATTAGCATTGCTGTCGGTTTTTTAAACAAAACAACTTGAATTAAGTTGTGCCAAACACCTTTCGCAGCGTTTAAAAAAATCACCAACTGATCTTGTCTGCACAGTAAGTTATCTTAAATCTGTCAACAGTTTTGTAAAAAGACTAATCGTTCTCATCAAGCCAATTGTAATGACTTATCATTCGGTATACTGTATATATTTGTTCTTGAGAAATGGTAAATTACGTGGGTTCAGTCTAAAAAAAACAAAAAAGAAAAATGCCTGACAAATCGCTAAATCCTGTAACACTTATCAGAAAAAAAAGAGACGGAGAAGCCTTAACTGAGGCTGAAATAGGATACTTAATCGATGCCTATACAAAGGACGACCTGCCTGACTACCAGATGAGTGCTTTTATGATGGCTTGTTTTTTAAACGGTCTGAACGATAACGAAGCCGCTGCCCTGACCCGTTCCATGCTGCACAGCGGTATAGTACTCGACCTTAGTGACATACCGGGTGTTAAAGTTGATAAGCATTCAACCGGCGGCGTGGGGGATAAGCTCTCCTTGATCCTGGCACCGATTGTAGCTTCATGCGGTGTGCCTGTGCCGATGATTTCGGGGCGCGGGCTGGGCCATACAGGCGGCACCTTAGATAAGCTTGAATCCATTCCGGGGTTCACCGTTGATATTTCGCTAGACAGATATAAGGAGATACTAAAAAATGAGAATATGGTGCTTGCAGGACAAACTGAGGATATTGCACCAGCGGATAAACGCCTATATTCTTTGCGAGATGTTACTGCCACAGTTGAATCCATACCACTCATTGCCGGTAGTATTATGAGTAAAAAACTGGCCGAAGGTATCGACGCACTCGTACTGGACGTTAAGTTCGGGTCAGGTGCATTTATGAAGAAGCAGGATGATGCACTTCGTCTGGCAGAGACGCTTGTTGGCATTGGTGAACAGTTTGGTAAGGAGACCATCGCATATCTTACAAATATGGAACAGCCGCTGGGTAATGCTGTCGGAAACTGGCTTGAGGTTAAAGAAAGTATTGACGGGTTGAAAGGGAGTGGCCCTGAGGATGTGATGCAAATTACACATCTTCTTGCAGGAACCATGATCTACCTCGGAAAGAAAGCCGCAACCATTGAGGAAGGCATTGAAAAAAGCAAAGCTGCGGTTAAGGACGGCAGTGCGTATGCTAAGTGGATCGATATTGTAAAAGCACACGACGGTGATTCATCCGTCATCGAAGATCCGTCATCTTACCCGGCAGCCAAAACAATTGAGCCGGTGAAATCTCAGCAAAGTGGTTACATCTCAACGATGGATGCCTTCTCGATGGGGATGATATCTTTAGAACTTGGAGCCGGCCGCAGAAAGAAAGAGGATGATATTGATCCGGCGGCAGGATTTGTTCTTCACAAGAAAGTTGGAGATTACATTGAAGAAAATGAAACATTAGTCACACTTCATACGAACAATGATACGGTAATATCAGATTGTAAAGATGGCATGTTAAAGGCTATTACACTTTCGGACAGCAAGCCCGAACAACATAAGCAGATTACTCATAGAGTAGATAAAGATGGAATTCACGATTATAAATCGTAGAATACATTGTTATTTATAACTTGATAACTGCACTTCGTTTTTACAGATTGATTTAATAGAATTAGTAAGAATGTGCTCTCAGAGCGCAGATAATAACAACGGGCACTAATAAAAAGTACTATGTTTGACAGATTTATAAGAGCAATTCGATCGATATTTGGCGGTTTTGTCAGCTCAATGGAGAATCCTAAGATGATTCTTGAACAAAATATACGTGAGCTGAATGAGCAGATACCCCAAATGAATGAAAATATAGCCACGGTTAAAGCCAACGTTTTGATGCTGCGCAAGGAGGTAGACCGATATGAGAAAACCATTAATGATATTACATCAAAAATAAAATCAGCTATTAATGCTGATCGGGACGACCTGGCGCAAGGATATGCTCTTCAGCTTGAGAAAATGCGTGAAAACCTTGAGCATTCCCATGAACAGCTCAGATTTGCAGAGCAAGCCTATGAGAAAGCTCAGAAGGTGAAAAAAGCGTTTATGCGTGAGAAAGACAGAAAAATTAAGGAAGCCCGGGAAGCTCTTCGCGCCAGTGAACGAGCTGAATGGCAGGCGAAAGTGGCTGATACGCTTGAATCTTTCGAAATGGGCGGACTGGATCAAACCCATAACGAAATGCTCAACCGCCTCAATGAGCAGACGGCCAAAAATGAAGCCCGCATGGAAATTGCTCTCGACAGTGTTGATACTGAAACGATGGAAATTGAAGCGAATGCTGAAAAAATAAGGGCACAGGAGCTTGTTAATCAATTCAAGCAGGAGATGGGCAAGGATGTCAAAAGCTCCGATAAAACCATTTCAATTGAAGAGCCGACTGATGAGCCGGTATCTGAAAAAACGGTAGGGAAAAAAGATAAAACTAAATCGTAACAGATTATGAGTGATTCAAGCCGTGACGACCGCGAGCGAATGAAGGAGGAGTATAAAGATCACTACCGCCGAATTCGCGAAGCCAAAGAAAAGCTCAGAAGCTCCAGTTATGCAAAAAAAGCGGGTGATGCTGTTCGGCAGATGAATGCGGATGAACTGCTCAATTCTGTTGACCATTTTCTTGGAAAACTTAAATACAAAATGGCATCTATTGAATCGAAGCTAGACGTCGCTATGGACGATATACTAGCAGATGATGAACAAATTAAAGATGACCTTGACGAGGAAATGAAGAAAGAAAAGGCCAAGGATACACTCAGGCAGATAAAACAGGAAATGGGCATGCTTTATGACGACCTCGAGCAGCAAGCCGAAGACATGAATGTTAAAAAAACCGTGGGTCCTCATCCGGATAAACTATCTGATTCACCCACAGACGGCGAATAATTAATTATGGATAAAGACAGCAATATATCAACAATAGATTTTACACGGGAAGCTTTCCTATATCCGGTAAACCTGGTGTCACTGCTCGTTGCAACGATTGTCGCCTTTGTAATGAGTGGCACAGGGATGATTTCCAATTCCATCTTGTCACTGGCATTTGGGGCGGAACTGCTGTATTTGGGTATCGTCCCTAATTTGAGTTCTTACCGCCAGTCGGTGATTCGAAAAAAACGCCAGGAAAAAAATGAAGTGAATGGTGATAAGACTCTTTTTCATCAGCTGGATGTACGGTCTCAAAAACGGTTTCTCGTACTGAAGCATATCGCATCAGAAGTAAAAAGCAATTTTTCAAAACTGCCCTATAGTTCCCGCAGTATGCTCGAGCATATCGAGAAAAAACTGGATGACCTATTGTCAACCTATTTGACACTCCTGGATATGAATCGGCGGTACCAGATTTATATGAATTCTGAAGTGGAAGAACAGCTTAAAAACGAAGTTGCTTCCCAGGAAGATCAAATCAGTAAGACTGAGTCTGAACAGCTCAAAGTAACAAAAAAGCGGCGGGTTAAAATTCTGAGGAAACGGCTGAATAAATTTGATGTGGCAAAAGAGAAATATCTCATATGTGAAACACATCTTGAAACTATCGAAGATGCTACCAGATTTATTTATGAGCAGTCGATGACCATGCCGAATGCGGAAGATGTAGATAGTAAGCTAGACCATCTGCTGGTTGAAATGGAAGAGGCAACTACCATTATCGAAGAACTTGATGACAGCCTGCTGCCTGGTTTTGATGAGCTGGACCAAGAGCTTGAACTTGCTGAGCTGAGAAAAGAAGCAGAAACTCTGAACAAAAAAACTGAACAAAAAGTAAATAAATAACGCCAATGGCGGAAACCTATCAAACCATAACACTCTCTGTTGACGATGCCGGAATTGCCCATCTTGAAATTAACCGGCCCAAAAAACTTAATGCCCTCAATAACCAGGTACTCAACGAAATAAATGAGGCTGTTAAGCAGGTAGAATCAAAAAATGAAATTAAAGCACTGCTTTTGACCGGCGCAGGGGATAAAGCATTTGTTGCCGGGGCAGATATTTCGGAGCTAGCCGAGCTAGACGGATCCGGAGGTAAAGCAGCATCTGAAAAAGGGCAGAATATTTTCGACCGCATAGAAAAACTCAACAAACCGGTCATTGCTGTCGTTGACGGGTATGCGCTTGGAGGGGGTGCTGAGCTGGCAATGTGCGCTCATATACGCGTCGCATCACCAGGGGCGGTGATAGGCCTTCCTGAAGTATCGCTGGGGCTTATTCCAGGGTATGGAGGCACACAGCGTCTGGCAGCTCTTGCCGGAAAAGCAAAAGCATACGAAATGATCCTGACAGGTCAGCCTGTAAAATCCGACGAGGCACTAAATCATGGCTTGGTCAATTCAGTATCCGAGAATGCCCTGGATGAAGCCCATAAAATATTTAAAGCTATCCTGAAAAACGGCCCAATTGCAGTATCAAAAGCTATTCAAGCCATCAGATCTGCTGGAAAACCAACTGGATTTGAAACAGAGGCATCATTATTTGGCGAACTTTGCGAAACAGATGATTTTAAAGAAGGGACATCTGCATTCATGGAGAAACGAAAGCCTGATTTTCAGGGCAAATAATCTTGGGGCGGAACAGATAATTCGCAATTAGATATCCAAGCTAAGGGCGGAACCAAGAATCGGGTGTCACCTGAATTTAAAACAGTTTATATTGGATTCAGCGATACGTCTGGTTACATTTTGCTTTAATTAATATCAATTTATCCTTCTATTGGAATTTACAATCATCTTATTCACGGTACTCGCGAGTGCTTTTTTCTCCGGTTCTGAAATAGCTTTCGTGTCAGCAAACCGCCTTAAACTTGAAATAGAGAGCCGAAAAGGATCAGTTGTATCG
The DNA here is from genome assembly GCA_964625635.1 of uncultured Rhodohalobacter sp. GTDB lineage: Bacteria > Bacteroidota > Rhodothermia > Balneolales > Balneolaceae > SW132. The sequence continues at coordinate 13,341 of CAZVEP010000035.1, read as the reverse complement.
CGGGCGCTGGCTTTTTTCAATGAAAAGCCGGAGACATTTCTTACTACAACACTGGTTGGCAACAATATTATAAATGTACTGTATGCCACCCTTATGGCTATTTATCTGGCAGAGCCGGTGAGGTCTGTTTACACTTCCTGGATGGGCAATGAGCCATCTACAGTTATTGTACTTTTGATTCAGACCATCGTTGCGTCGTTGGTAATTATGATATTTGGTGAAATTATACCCAAAGCCATCTTCAGAATTCAGGCCGATTTTATGGTTAAGGTAGTTGCTTTGCCTCTGCGAATACTGAATGTGATTTTGCGTCCACTGATCTACATGGCGAATTCAGCATCCGGGCTGCTCGTGCGTTGGCTCAAGACAGGCAGTGAACGCAGCGACAAAATTTTCCGAAGGCAAGATGTTGAAATGATTCTAAAGGAACTACGCGATACGGGCGGGGGTGAGGATTTTGACCAGGAGGATTCACAGATTTTGCACAATGTGCTAGAGCTCTCGAATAAGCGTGTGAAGGAGACGATGGTGCCACGAACAGAAATGATAGCTGTGGACCAGAATGCAACAATAGATGAGATACAGCGCATATTTATTGCGTCAGGATTTTCAAAAGTCCCTGTGTATCAGGACAATATTGATGATATCACAGGAGTTGTATTTGCATATGATCTGTTTGATGCTCCTGAATCGATTGCAGATATCATCAGGCCTGTAAAACTTATTCCCTCAAGCAAAAAGTCTAAAGATCTTTTGGCAGAGTTTCGTCAGAGTAACAGCTCCGTGGCCATCGTCATAGATGAATATGGTGGAACAGCCGGTATGGTGACTATCGAAGACTTGATAGAAGAAGTAGTGGGCGATATTCAGGATGAATACGATACAGATGATGAATTTATTAAACAGATTGACGTTAATACGTTTATTTTAAGTGGAAATGTTGATCTTGACGAGCTTCATGAAAAATTTCCCGAAATCGATCTTAAGAACGACGGGGATGAGTTTGAAACGTTGGCTGGATATATCATTAATCATATTGGCAGAATTCCGAAAGTAAACGAAGAGCTTTTTATTCACGGCCACAAATTTATTATCAGTAAAGCTACGCCAAACAGGCTTGATACTGTAAAACTAAAGCTAAGCGAAGTGGAGTAATCTGCTGAGAGTTTCTTGCGATTTTTTCAAAAACATACATTCTCAACATTAACCGGTGTGGTTGATGAACTATAACGACAGTAACGATGATTGAGCACTATCCGGACTGGGCTAAAAAATTTGCAAAACTGTATTTAAGCCGAACACTTAACCAATTCGTGATGCACGGTAACGTACACGATATGGTGCACGTCAGAGGCAATAATCCACGATTTGACCGTCTTAAAACATTTCTTGCCGATGATTTTTTTGGAGCCCGTGACCTGGTGCTTTTCTATGACAGGGCTACTGGCATATATTTTCGAGATCAGGAGACACAAACAGATTTTAATCGGGCGCTCTCGGGCCGTGATACCATTGCAGGCACACAATACAGCAAGAAACTGCCTAAAGATCCTGTGGGCGCATTTTCAGTTCTCGAGCAATATATCCGGTCGAGGCTGAACTCAAACCGAAGTGTGGCATTGATCATTGACCGGGCGGATACCATTGTGCCGATGAATGATGCGGGCAGCTCAGGCAGTGAAGACCGAAACGCTTTAGTCTACCTGCTGAAGTGGGCACACGACCCGCTATTTCTGGCTGGCGATTTCACAACCGTTTTAATGACGGAAAATATGGCTGATCTGAACAGGAAGTTGATTCAGCATCCTTACACAGCCGATATACATGTGCCTCTTCCAAATGAATCAGAGCGGAAAGCATACCTGGCACGTCATGATGAAGATGGAAAAGTAGTATCTGATTTATCAATCTCTATTATTGCTGAGATGACGGCTGGTCTGGGACTGGTTCATTTGAACAGCATTCTGTTGAATGCTGAGGAACATAACGATCCGATTACGTACGAGTCACTTTCAGCCATAAAGAAAGACATGATAGAGGAGGAGGCATACGGTCTGCTTGAGTTTGTGCCTACCACACGTACTCTCGATCATGTAGCCGGCCACAAAGCTGTGAAAAAACATTTACGTTTAACGTCTGACGCACTCAAATCAGGACGGCATGATGTAATTCCCATGGGTTATTTAGTGTGCGGACCTGTTGGGACCGGAAAAACTTTTTTAGTAACGTGTTTTGCCGGAGAAGTGGGTATACCCATGGTGAAACTGAAGAATTTTAGAAGTCAGTGGCAGGGTGTTACAGAGGGAAATCTTGAAAAGATACTTGGGATTCTGAAAGCGATGTCGCCAGTAGCAGTTATGATAGATGAAGCAGATGCTTATCTTGGTGATCGTCAGGCTTCCGGAGATTCAGGTGTATCAAGCCGCGTATTTTCGCAGATTGCCACATTTATGAGTAACACCGAAAACAGAGGGCGAATCGTGTGGTTTTTAATGACGGCCCGCCCGGATTTAATGCCGGTTGACTTAAAACGACAGGGCAGGGCTGAGGAGCACCTGGCACTTTTTCATCCAGAAACAGCTGAAGAGAGAATTGAGCTTTTTGATGTAATGAAAACGAAAACCGGCCTTGAGATGGATGAAGATTACGTCCCAAACGCGATTCAAAGTGGATCAATACGCTATTCAGGGGCCGATATGGAAGCTGCACTCACACGGGCAAAATTTCACGCAGCCGCAGAAGGACAGACTGTCGTTACGAAAGAAATATTAGATAGAGTCCTTGATGATTTCATGCCACCAACCTATCCCGAAGAAATTGAGCTGCAGACATTGACGGCTGTGGTAGAGTGTACTTCGAAAGCACTTCTGCCTAAGCGGTTTCAGAATATGACCCGTGAAAAACTGCTCAAACAAGTAGAAAAATTGAAAGCAAGTGTACGTGTTTAAAGGCACAAACCAAGAGTTTTCAGATATATCCTTTAATTGTGTTCAGATTAAGAAATAGAAAATTCCGATATGGCAGATGATACCCTGAATTCGATCAGGAAAACGATTGATAAGCTCGATCAAACAATTATAGACGCTTTAGGAGAGCGTCAGCGAATTGTACGCGATGTGCTTTCCGATAAGCTGGAAAATTCAAAAGAGATTCGGGACCACGACAGAGAAGAGGAAATGATGGAGTCTATTCGTGAAAAAGCCACTCAGGCCGGAATGGATCCATATTTTTTGGAGCAGCTATTTCGTGAGGTAATAAGCCATTCTGTTCGTTATCAGACACATGCGTTAGTTGATCATCAAAACAAAAAAGCGAATCAGACATCAATAAAGGTTGCCTACCAGGGAACCGATGGAGCATTTAGTCATCAGACCGCGATGCGGCATTTTGAGCAGCGCTACGATGAGGTGATTTGTATAGGATTTACAAGATTTGATCAGGCGGCGGAAGCGGTAGGAAAGGGAGATGCAGATGTAGCGATGCTCCCGATCGAAAACACAACCGCCGGTTCAATTAATGACACGTATGATCTGCTGGCTGAAAAAGACCTTTTTATCATCGGAGAAGAAATTCTAAAGGTTGTTCATTGCCTGATGGCTCCAAAAAAGGTTGAGATTGAAAATATTCGCCGGGTTCTTTCTCATCCTCAGGCAATCGCCCAATGCAGCCGTTTTTTGGCAACGTTGCCGCGCTGCCACGTTGAAAGTTATTTTGATACAGCTATGGCAGCGCGAAAAGTGAAAAATGACGGTGATCTCTCACAGGCAGCGATTGGAAGTGCTTATGCCGCTGAATTATATGGTCTTGAAATACTGGAGCGTGACCTTGCGAATCAAAAAGAAAATTACACACGATTCGTTGTGGTTGGTCCTGACAGCGTAACATGCGACCCTCAGCTTAACTGTAAAACCTCACTCATTTTTGCTACTGCCGATGAAAAGGGTGAACTGTTGAAATGCCTGAATTTGCTTGGCGATCATGGAATTAACATGACGAAATTAGAATCGCGTCCGCGCCCACATCATCCGTGGCAATCTCTGTTTTATCTCGACCTGGAAGGAAATACAGAAGAACTTCGCGTGTCTGACGCATTGGCACGGCTCAAAAAACAAGCGCAGTTTGTTAAAGTACTTGGTAGCTACCCCGTTCGTGAAGGCAAATGGTAATCGGTAAATAGTGGCCTAATAATTTTCTAAAGCAGATATATCAATTTAGATTTAGATACCGTATTAAGCCTAAGCAAGTGAATAAAATTTATATCCCGGCGTAAGGATCAGACATATCCGGAACCGTGAAAACAGTTAAGCCTATGAAACTATCTCCATTTCGAATTGCAGCTATTTATCTGGTAGTAGCTATGATCTGGATCGCAAGTACGGACTCGATTATCGGGTACATTGTTCAGAACACAGATACGCTGGCATACATAAACATAGCTAAAGGCTGGTTGTTTGTAATCAGTACGGCGTTGGGGCTGTTTTATCTCATCAAAATTTATGAGAAAGAAGTTGACCGTGAGCGGCTTAATCTTGAAAAAAAAGACCAAAGCCTGACGCAGGCTCTCGAAACCAATAAGATGGCTACCTGGGAATATTACCCAGATGTTGATCGCTTTATTACATCATCGAATCACCACAGTTTATATGACTTACCCCAATCAGAGGATCTTAAGCTAAAAGACGTTTTCTCACGACTCCATCCAGATGACCTTGATCGATATAAAAATGAGGTTTCAAATACACTTAATTCACACCAGGATTTAAATATTGAATACAGGGTAATTCATTCAGACGAATCTATCCACTGGCTCTGGGCACGAGGATCGGTAAAAAGATCCAATGGTGAAATTGAATCTGTTACAGGAATCACTTCAGACATCACTGAAAGCAAAACCCTTAGGCGGAAACTGGATCTCGAAAGAGAGAAATTTGAGATGTTGTTCGACAGGATACCGGTACTGATAACTGTATTTAACCCTGAAATCAACATAAATGAGGTAAACAGAGAATTTGAAAAGGTTCTTGGTTACGATCCTGCGAAAGATTACGGTAAAGACCCGATCTCCATTTTCTATCCCGACGAAAATGTGAGAAAGGAAGCGGTGGAGCACATGTCGAATCCTGGTGGCGGGTGGAAAGAGTTTGAGGTTAGAACCACTACAGGGGAGAAAAGGTATCAGTTATGGAGTAATATTCAGCTATCAGACTCTACAATTGTAGGTATTGGGTACGATATTACGGAAAGGAAAGATCTGGAAATACAGGAGAGCAAAAGCCGCGACCGGTTGCGGGATATCTTTAACAAACTGCCAATATTTATAAATATAATCGACGACAATGATATCATTATAGAGAGCAATGATTTCATGAAAGAAAAAATGGGCTACACTGAAAAAGATCTGGCTGAAGGTGACCTGATTGATAGATTGATACCAGACGATTTTTATCAGGAAGCAAAGTCTCACATTCGGACTGCGGACAACAGCTGGAAAGACTTTGATCTGTTTACCAATTCGGGGGAGAAATTAAAGACGCGCTGGATGAACATGCAGCTGGATGATGCTTACAAACTGGGAGTGGGAATTGATTTGACAGAAGTAAGAGAGCTCGAGGAGCAGCTGTCACTAGCCGTAAAAGGAGGAAGTATGGGGCTTTGGGATTATTATCCTAAAGAGCAAAAAATCCAGATTAATGATGAGTATGCAAATATGCTTGGTTACACGAAAGAGGAACTTGAGCCCAGGGTTTACAGCGAATGGATCAAACTCATTCATCCAGATGATTTTGAAAAATCTGTTGAACATATGGCAAGGCATTTCGAAGGAGAATTGTCGAGCTATAAGAATGAAATACGATTGAAGCACAAAAACGATACCTGGATTTGGGTACTGGTACGTGGAGAAGTTACAGAACGAGACGACAATGGTGAGGTTATTCGTTTTACGGGTACCCACATCGATATTACAGAACGTAAGATACTGGAAGAGGAGATTGAAATTAGCCGTACCCGCCTCAAACAGGCAACTGAAAGCGCAAATATTGGATTATGGGAGTGGAATCCACAAACAGGTGACGTAAAAATTGATGTAATCTGGGCAAGACTGGTAGGGTACTCTCTCGAGGAACTTGAGCCAGTTGATATCAAAACGTGGAATAAGCTTGTTCACCCGGGTGATCTGAAAAGATTCGAAAAAACCGTTGATGATTATTTTTCTGGCAAAACCAGTATCTATGAGATTGAAGTAAGAATGCGACACAAGGATGGCCATTGGGTATGGATTCTCGACAGAGGAAAGAATCTTGAGTGGAATGATGCTGGTGAGCCAACGAAGATGATTGGTACGCACGTTGATATTACCACTCTGAAGCTCAATGAAAGAAGACTTGAAGAGAATGAACGTTTGCTCTTGGAGACACAGCGAGTGGCAAACCTGGGTACGTTTACTGAAGATTTGTTAACTGACCAGGTAATTAACTCAAAGATACTTAATCAAATGTTCTGGATGCCTGAAGGAGAGAATCTGAACTCAGAAAAGCTGATAGAAAGACTTCATCCCGACTTTAAACATGTAGCAGACATTTATAAACGAGCTATCGAAAACGGTGAATCATTTGAGGCTGAATATAAGATCCAAAACCCTGAAGATAAGCAGGTACGCTGGGTCTACGAAAAGGCAACTGTTGAGCTCGACAGAGAAGGTAATGCTAAGCGTGTGATAGGAACGATGCTGGATGTGACCCGGTCGAAAGAACAGGAGATCAGAATCAAACGAACGCTTGCACAGCTGAGAAAAGCAGAACAAATTGCGGAAATAGGGTACTGGGAAAAAAATCTTGATACGGGTGTTACTCACTGGGGGAATAATAAATATGAATTGTTTGATGCTGACCATGTTAAAGGCCCTTTACCACAAAAAGAATTTTTAAAACGCGTACATCCTGACGATCGAAAAAAACTTCATGAAGCCCACCTTGCCGCTGAAACAAATGAGGGATTAGATGTCACGTACCGTTACGAGCAAATAGACGGTACTTATAATACGTTCAGGGATAAAGCAGAGGTCGTTTTAGATGATGTTTTAGGCAATAAGATTTTGCGGGGAATTTCAATGGATATCAGTTCAATCAGAAATATTGAATCCCGTCTTGAAGACGAACAGGCTCGCCTGCGAACAATCACATCACTTGTAAGTGACGTGATCTGGGAGTGGAACTTCGAGACAGATTCAATTACCTGGAGTGAAGGAATGGAGGCTGTATTTGGTTACGAATCAAAAGAACTGCCCGGAGATGAGGAATCATGGACAGATCATATTCATCCTGAAGACAAGAAGAGAGTGCTAAAAAGCATGAATGAGGCAAGGCTTGGTGGCAATACGAACTGGGCTGAAGAATATAGATTTATCGACAGTTCCGGGAAAATTCGTTATGTATTAGACCAAGGATACATTTTCCGTGATGATGATGGAAAAGCTCTCAAAATGGTCGGTGCTATTATTGATCAGAGCGAGAGCAAGGAATCTGAACAAATATTGAGTGAACAGGCACAGTTGCTTGAGGATATTTCCGATGCTGTCATTGCAACCGATGAAAATATGGTGATCATGTCCTGGAACAGGGCTGCAGAAACGATGTATGGCTGGTCGGAGCAGGAGGCGTTGGGGAAAAAAGTCGATAATCTGATTAAGACAAAATATGAAGATGAAAGTGAGGAAAAACTTTTTCAGACTCTACTGGAAAACGGAGAGTGGAGTGGTGAGGTCATCCAATTTAACAGGCTCGATGAGCCAATGAATATAATAAGTTCAGTACGCGTAATTTCAGACAGAGAAGGGAAGTTTGAAGGAGCAGTAGCTGTTAATAAGGAAATTACGGCAATCAAGAAGATTCAGGAAAAATTAAGCTATGAACAAAAACGATTTGAATATGCCACATCTGTCGTAAGTGATGCTATTTGGGATGCGACCCCAAATAGTGATAGTGTCTGGTGGAGTGAAGGATTAAAAACCCATTTCAAACATGAGATCCCTGAAACGGCCAAAGGCTATTATGTGTGGGAAAATAATATCCATCCGGATGACAAAGGCAGGGTGATTGAAACAATGAAACAAGCCGAAGAAACCGGCGCCAGTGAATGGGAAGAAGAATACAGGTTTTACCGTGGAGATGGCAGTCTTGCTATAGTCCTCGATCGGGCACTCATTATCAGAAATAACGAGGGAGACATTTTACGTGTCATTGGATCTATGAATGATGTAACGCTTGAGAAGAAAGCTGAAAAGGAACTCAAACGATCAGAGCACCAATACAGGCTTCTATATGAACGGAGCCCGCTGCCAATGTATATTTTTGATAAAACATCATTTAAGTTTTTATCAGTTAATGAGGCTCTTATTGAACTATTTGGCTATGGCGAAGATGAATTTTTAGAGATGACAATCTTCGAACTATTCCTTCCTGAAGAACAGAATCATATTAAGGAAGAAGCTCGTCAAAATCTGCAGAAATCACACAGTGAGTTTGATGTTTGGCGTCAAAAAACAAAAAGCGGCTCAACTCTGTTTTGTGAAATTTCCGGTTCCGATATAAACTTCAGAGGCAGTCAGCAGCGTCTTGTTCTTAGCATTGACATCACTGAGCAGAGAAAGGCTGATGAGCGAGCTATCAAGGCGATCGTAGAAGGAGAAGAGAGGGAAAGGCATCGAATAGCCAATGAACTGCATGACGGTTTAGGGCAATATCTGTCAGCGGCCAATATGCATTTGAACACGATATATGAAGATTCTGATTCTTTTCCGGCCTCTGTTGATCATCCATTCAGAACGGGACTCCAGATGCTTGAACATGCCATTTCTGAAACCCGGTCGATTTCACACAACCTGTTACCGAAAGCCATCCAGGATTATGGATTGAAAATGGCGGTAGAATCACTGGTGAATGAAATTCAAAGTACGCAAACCTTATCCGTTCATCTCTTCCAGAAATATGATGATGAAGATCTTCCTGGAAATATTCAGATAAATATATTTAGAATTGTACAGGAAGCTCTCAATAATGCCCTGAAATATTCAGGTGCTTCTTCTATAAATATAAATATTGTCTACTCTGATGGAGACATAATTTGTGCTGTAGAAGATAATGGAAAAGGGTTCAATACTGAAAATATCGCTGGTGATGGGCTTGGGCTCCAAAGTATGAAAACGCGAGTTGCGGCAATGTCAGGTAATTTGGATATTGAATCAAAGGAAGGTAAAGGTACTGTAATAACAGCTATCGTTACTATATAAGTCTAATTGTAGAATTGAACAATCAAAAATGGCGAATATAAAAGTATTGTTGGTTGATGATCATAAGATTGTTAGAGACGGAATTAAGCTTATGCTTAAATCTCAGGCGGGAATCGACGTCGTTGCAGAAACAGACGATGGCCAGAAGGTTACAGAGCTTCTTGAACATACTCCGGTCGACGTTATTGTGATGGATATTAACATGCCCGAAATGAACGGGATACAGGCTGCCAAAATGGTAAAGAAAGAATATCCTGATATTAAAATCCTGGCTTTAACCATGAGCAGCGACGACACACATATTCGGCAAATGGTACAGGCCGGCGCGTCAGGGTACATCATGAAAAGTGCCGGACGAGATGAACTTACTGAGGCTATCCAGGATGTGATGGGGGGAAAACACTATTTTAGTGATCAGGCGACGCAAAGTATAATGATGGACCTTGTTAAAAATAAGGGCAAATCATCAGCTCCTGATCCTGTTCATATTACAGACAGAGAGTTAGAAGTGCTTCAGATGATCGTCAAAGAACATACAAATCAAGAGATAGCAGAAAAGCTGTATATAAGTCCCAGAACAGTTGATGCTCATCGGCGCAATCTGCTTCAAAAAACGGGCGCCCGAAACACTGCAGGGTTGGTGAAATATGCATTTCAAAACAACTTGATAAATAAAGATTAGTCATTTCTCTTTTAAATAGCGGTTTCTGAATATCTGTCGAAAACACAGAAAACCCTACGTAAAAACACGTAGTAAAAATCTAGCACAATAAGCCAATAGAATACCTTGAAAATTGGTATTAGTTTAAAGATAGTTGTATCGAAAATATAGTGACGAGCTATTTAAACTTTAATCAAGCTATTACTCTGATTTAACCAACTCGGATTTATCTTGTTTAAAAGCACGATTCGGGATGTATTAATCACCATGCTTAGCAAAGCGAAACAACATATCATTCTCTGTAGCGGATATACACCCCGATCAAAGGTGTTAATGGAGAGGATTGATAAAGCCAGTGGTGAAAATGATACTGTAGAGTTGATTGAGGAGGCTTACTTTACTAATGTGGAGAAAGTCCCTGATTTTAAATCTATCGTTATTCTTGACCTTCCCAACATTAAGCAATCCGCACTAAATACGATACATTCTGCGAAAAAAAACAATGCAGATAGCAAAATTATTGCAATTCATATCTATACAACCAAATTATTGATTGAGCCGCTCATTAGAGCCGGAATTAATGGGTATATGATGTATGAACCTTCCGTTAAAGAGTTTCGTGAAGCAATTGCGTGTGTCTCAACAAATGAGCTGTATCTGCCTTCAAAATTTTCTATTTGAGTAAGATAGCTTAATGGAATTTTGACTGAACAAATACTAGAAGGCGAAGTTTAAAAAACGGTTTCATGTCTTTACCCAGAATAAACAGGGTAAAACTGTTACCAACAGCTATAATAGATGTTAACATTGAGATTAGAAATTTGAGAAAAGCAAAAGAATTACCTGTGGATCAAGGACAGATTCAGTTACTGGAAACATTCCCCTATCCTACGGCCATTTTAGATAGTGCCGGTGAAATTATACTGACAAATGATGAGTGGAACACCAGGAGAGGCGAATGCGTATTTCTGGATTCCTTGATTTTGAAGGGGGATTTTTTTGAATACTGCAGAGAATTAGCTGAAAAAGGCAGCGATGACGCACTCAAACTGATTATTGGCTTAAGGCAGATTCTTGATGGTAACACAGATAGATTCAATTTTACCTTTCTGTGTTCTATTGGCGCTGAGAATGTTTGGTATAAGCTTAACATTCGTCCTTTCAATGGAGGCAGAGCAATATTGTTTGCTGAAGAAGTAACACAGAATATTACAGCTACCCGAGATCTAAAAGAAACACAGGAACGCTATAAACAGCAGTTCAATAATTCTATTAACGGTATAATTATAGGTAAACCATCAGGTGAAATTATTGATGCAAATCCATCTGCATGCGCGATTTTAGGTTATAGCCTGGATGAACTCAGGAAGATCGGGCGTCAGGGTATTCAGGACGAGAAGGACCCCATAAATATAAAGGCGTCTGAGATGCGCAATGAACAATCGTATTTCGAGGGAGAAAAAATTTATATACACAAAAGCGGACTTAGAATTCCAATTATGGTATCCTCGGTTCTATTTCGCGATACAGACGGAAACTTATCGACAATTAACTCATTTCGGGATATTTCAAAAGAGAAGAAAATTGAGAAAAGACTCAAAACCGAACAGATATTTGCCCAAACAGCCATATCAAGCATTCCAGGAACCTTTTATGTGTTAGACGCGACTGGTTCTTTTCTGGAGTGGAATGCCGCGTTTATAAACGATCTGGGATATACAGAAGAAGATATGGCTGGAATGAAGCCGTCAGATTTATTCAATTCTGATGACAAAGAGCTCGTGATAGAAAAAATTGAAGAAGCCCGGCTAAAAGGATCGGCTCAAATAATCGCAAATGTGCTTACAAAACAGGGAGAAGAAAGAGTTTATAAACTGAATGCCAGAAGCTTTACCAATGGAGAAAGTGTCTATATTGTTGGTACAGGCGTGGATATTACTGAAATGGTTCAAGCCAAAGAGTCTAGTGACTACCATTTCAGGATGATGAATCAACTATTTGAGAATGCTCCGATCGGAATCGTGATGATCAATCAGGATAACAAAATCGCCAGGGTTAACAATGGGTTCAGAAAGATGTTTGGTTACATGAACCGGGATGTGGTAGGATCAAATGTCAATGATTTGATAACTAATGAAAATAACCGGGAGATGGCTGATAAAATCAGCATTGACGCCTTTAAAGGCAATGCGTCACAATTTGAAGGCGTACGGATTACGAAAAGCGGTCAAGGTGTTCCTGTGATTGTGAGTACGGTGCCCGTGACGGACGGAGAAAATATTATTGCAGTGTATGGTATTTACGTGGATCTGTCTGAGCAAAAAGAGCTTGAGATTAAAATTAAAGAAGTGCTGGAGCGAGAAACGGCAGCGCTGCAGGAAGCACAAGTCTCCTTAAAAGAAAAAGAGATTCTGTTACAGGAAATTCATCACAGGGTTAAAAACAACCTGGCAGTTATTGCAGGACTTATTGACTTGCAGCTTTTAGAAGAGAAGGATGAAGATGTGTACAGAAAATTAAGTGAAGTTCAGAGCCGGATTTTCTCGATTGCTAAAATCCATGAGACGCTCTATCAGGAGAAAAACGTAGTTAACATACACTTTGACAACTACCTGAAATCTTTTGTGAAGTTTCTGCCTCAGCAGGGATACAAAAAGGAAATTATATCAGACCTGAATCTTGAATGTGATGAAACAACTCTTAACCTAAACCAGGCTGTACCGGCCGGCTTACTTATTAATGAATTGATTAATGTTTTGTTGCCAGATAATAACGATGGCGATCTGAATTTGAATCTGACGTCTGATGATAAACAAGTGAAAATTTCTGTTCAAGGATATGGATTGAAACTCGGAAATTTTCAAAGTGACCTGGAATCTGAACAGTTTCAGTATAAACTGGTTCATATTCTTGTCGCACAGCTCGACGGAAACATTCACGTTGATCTGCAAGCAAATAATGTGACAGTTGAATTTGATAAGACAGAAATGAGAGGGTCGAGCAATGCATTTTTCTAAATTACGGGTGATGAATAATGGATAAAAGCATACTCATTATTGAAGATGATCTTATTCTGGCATTGAGTCTTGAAATGATGCTAAAACGGATAGGTTGCAGAGATATCAAAAAGGTGGAGACGGGTGAAGAAGCCGTTAAAGTGACTGAGACGTTTAATCCTGAGCTACTGATCGTAGATGTTCAGCTTGGAGCTGGAATGTCTGGAATTGACGCCGTTGGCATTATACAATCGAAGCATGATATTCCTGCGCTTTATGTGACCGGCAATTCTGATCAGTATTACAGGCAAAAAGCTGAAAAAACCAATTATATCGATTATCTCATTAAGCCAATTACTTATCGCGAATTGAATGAGATTCTCTGCGAGAATGTGTGA
>CAZVEP010000034.1:6318-32920 GCA_964625635.1 uncultured Rhodohalobacter sp. | reverse complement strand
TTTCCCAAAGTCGTCGGACGAGGGCGCTAGTACCCCAGCAACTTCTCCAGCTTCTCATTAAGCCTGAAGTTCGCCATATACCCTTTTTCAAGTTCCTTACTGAATGGAATGGGAGTGTGGATAGATGAACATCGGATGATCGGAGCGTCAAGGTGAGCAAAGAATCGTTCGGCTATACCTGCAGCGATTTCGCTCATGGGCCCCAAAACCTCAGAAGGCTCTTCAAGGAGAAGAACCCGGTTGGTTTTCTTAATCGAGGATTCGATTGTTGACCAGTCGATGGGAGCGAGGGACCGAAGATCGATTATTTCAATATCTACTCCTCTTTTTGATTGTAATTCCGCAGCTTCAGCTGCCCAGGCAACGCCCATACCATACGTAACAATTGTGGCGTCAAGACCTTCTGAAACGATGCGGGCTGTTTCCAAATCAACGAATTCGCAATGATCAGGTGTTTCTTCTCTGACACTCCGGTACAGTTTCTTATGTTCGAAGAAAAGTACCGGATTTGGATCAAAGAGTGCAGTGTACAGCATGTTTTGAAAATCTATAACAGAAGAAGGTACGAGCACTCTCAAACCCGGCAGCCCCATGAACCAACTTTCGGGTGACTGGGAATGAAAAGGTCCGGCGCCAACACCACCCCCGTGAGGAGCGCGAATCGTTATATTCAATGAGGGCATCCAGCGGTAGCTGCCTTTTGAAAGGTTGTTTACAATCTGGTTAAATCCGCAGGAGATGAAATCGGCAAACTGCATTTCAACAACCGGCTTGAATCCTTCCATGGCCAGTCCGATAGCGGCTCCCAGTGCACCTGATTCAATGATGGGGGTATTTCTGATGCGCTCCTTTCCATATCTTTCTATAAATCCTTCTGACACCTTAAATACGCCGCCATACTCGGCTACATCCTGGCCCATAAGAAGAAAACTGTCATCTCTGTCAAATGCCTGTTTATGAGCAAGCTGAATAGCATCAACAGGTCTCTTTTCTGACGTTTGAGATGAGGATTCATGCTCCGGGGTTAAATTTGGTTTAAAAGGTTTTAGTCCTGCACGAACGCGTTCAACGGATTCATCATACACAGGGTCTTTGGCTTTAAGTGCTTTCTGCAGAGATGGTTCAAATGTTTTCCCAATCTCATATCGTATGGCTTCAATCTCTGAATATTCACTGATGTGCCCTTCTGCTGACATCCAGTTTTCGAATTGCAGTACCGGATCTTTGGGGGCCCATTTTTCAAACTCCTCATCATCAACATAAAATGTACCGGAGGCTTCCTCATGCCCGCGCATTCTGAATGTTTTGGCTTCAATAAGGACAGGTTTACCCGAAAGTGCAAGAGACCGGGCTTTTTGTATGGATTCAGCGACCTCAAAATAATTATTGCCATCAATACGCATTCCTTCAAGGCCATATCCAAGTGCACGATCTACAAGATTTTCACAAGCAAATTGTTCTTCAACAGGAGTAGAGAGTCCATATCCATTGTTTTCAATGACGAAAATTACAGGCAGTTTCCATACGCCGGCTAAGTTTAAAGCCTCATGAAAATCACCTTCACTGGTGGCACCATCACCACAAAAGCTCACGCTGATTTGGTTATTCTCTCGTAGTCTATTTGAAAGTGCTATACCATCTGCCACGGGCATCGTTGCCGCAAGGTGAGAAATCATCCCAAATATTTTGTGTTCAGGAATCCCAAAATGAAAGGATCGGTCTCTTCCGCCTGTGAAGCCGTCCGCCTTTCCTAGCAACTGACAGAAAAGGGGATAGAAAGGAACCTTACGGGTTGTAAAAACTCCCAGGTTACGATGCATCGGAAGTATATAATCTCCTTGGTCTAAGGTGGAAGTTACACCAACCGCAATAGCCTCTTGTCCAATGCCCGAAAACCATTTGCTGATTTTGTTCTGCCGCAAAAGATTCAGCATTCTTTCTTCAATCAAACGCGGCAGCAGTAATTTTCTGTAGATATCGAAAGCAGTTGAGCCGGTTATTTTTTTGTTTGTAGATATCATAAACCCAATAATTCTGCGTATTATTAGTTTTTCGAATTTTATAAACTAGAAAGTTGCTTTATTGCATAAACTCATGCGTCAGAATATGATCGCTGGTAATCAATTACAACTTTCTATTTAATACTTATTTTTACTGTTAAACAATTTTTGAAATGGAAGCACTCGGCCGACAAATTCTAGTAGAATTTTATGATTGTAAAGAATCTACCATAAACGATGTGGAGTACATTGAATCTTCACTCATCAGGGCAACCAAAGCATCAAACGCTACGATAATTTCTCACAATTTTCATAAATTCAGCCCCTACGGTGTTAGTGGCGTTGTAGTGATTGCGGAGTCTCACGTCACCATTCATACCTGGCCGGAATATAACTATGCTGCTGTTGATATTTTCACTTGCGGAGATACCATAGACCCCTGGGTGATACAAGAACACCTGAAGGAATATTTTGAGTCGAAAAATGTATCCAGCATGGAGATGAAACGCGGTCTGTTTAAAGTACCAAACGGTCAGCGGCTGCTTTTTAAACCTGCTGCATCAGGTCAGACAAACTCGTCTAATTAAAAACCCTTTTTTATATGATGGTAAAAACCCCTAATACGTATAGTCTCGTTAGCGGTGCAGCTGAAGGCAGAACGAGACTCAATGCTTTTGACAAGGCACTTTTAAAAGCTGGAGTAGGCGATACAAATTTAATGCGAATGAGCAGTATACTCCCGCCAGCTGCTGAACAGGTACCCGTTGAGATGATTGATTTCCCCAAGGGCGGACTGGTACCGTTAGCTTATGCAACAATCGACGGGAACACACCGGGACGATTGATCTCTGCGGCAATTGCTGTTGGAATACCTGAAGATGAACGCGAACCCGGGGTGATTATGGAATATGAAGATCACGCAGGACTCGATAATGTCGAAGAAATAGTTCGCCAGATGGTTGTCGATGGTTTTGAATACCGCAACCGAAAGCTTAAAGAGATTAAGTCATTCGGAATTGAGCACAAAATTCAGACATGTGGAGCCGTATTTGCAGCCGCAGTTTTATGGTATAAGTAAATTAGTTTTGCTTGCCACAGACTTAACTCACAACTGACAAACTGAACAAAGAAAACCGATATTCATGCCTCTTCAGTACAACGAATTTTATAATGCACGAACCGGGTTGACGATTGGTCTGAAAAAGCTTCTATTTTCAAAGCAGTCGCAATATCAGCTTGTCGAAGTATATGAAACAGATACCTGGGGCAACTTGATGACCATTGACGGTATGGTAATGCTGAGTGAGAGGGATGAATTTGTTTATCATGAGATGCTGAGCCACGTGGGTTTATTCACTCATCCCAATCCGGAACGAGTTTTGATAATCGGCGGGGGAGATGGCGGCACAGCCCGAGAAGTCATGAAGCATCCTTCAGTTAACCATGTAGACATGGTTGAGATAGATAAAACGGTTGTTGATGCATCTAAAGAATTCTTACCGGATGTCGGGGATTTTAACAATCCGAAGTTAAATGTGCTTTATGAGGACGGGATCGCTTTCATTAAGAATACGACTGACCCTTATGATGTAATAATAATTGACGGGTCAGATCCTGTTGGGCCTGCAGAAGGACTTTTTGAAAAAGATTTTTTTGAGTTATGCCAGAAAGCGCTCAACGACGAGGGTGTTTTAACGGCACAAACTGAAAGCCCATGGGTAGAATCGTATTACTCCAGCATGAAAAAAGTATTTCATGCAATTGATGATCTTTTTCCGGTATCTAAAATGTATTTATCCTTTATTCCGTTATACCCGGCGGGAATGTGGTCGATGGCATGTGCTTCAAAGACAGAGAATCCGCTTAGTGATGCAGTTTATAACCGCATCACTAATGGAATTGATCACATAAAACCGCTTAAGTATTATAACGCAGACCTGCATAAAGGGGCATTTGCGCTTCCAAATTTTGTAGCAGATGTGATAGAGCGCTGATGATTGTAACTGCAGGAAAGTCAATCTTCGCTTTTGAATATGTATGATGTACTCTTCCGATTAATTTTACTCTGCTGCCTGGCAGGTCCAATATCTCTGATGGCTCAGGTCCCTCAGATTCAGATTTATGATACTACGGCTGAGAAAGAAATTATGGCTCCTGCAGGTCTGCTCGATGATATAGAATCTTCGAATAATAACTCTGAGATTTCAAATCGAGTCAGCTCATGGCTTGTGAATGATGGCTATTTAGACGTTTCAGTCGATTCTGTCTCGATTTCCCAAACTGAAATATCTGTATATATCAAGAAAGTACAGAGATATACACTCGAAAAACTCTCTGTTTCTCTGGCTTCCTTAGAAGAGCCATTAGACGGTTTGGTTGTAAATACCGGGAGATTTGAAGGGCGCTATTTTACTCAGAATCTGATTGAAGAAGTATCAGATAATATCCTTTCAGCATATGAAGAGTCAGGGTATTACCTGGCACAGTTCAGGATAACAGCACTTGAGAAATATAGTGACAATTCAACTGTTCAGATACAAGCCGAAATCTTACCCGGTGAGAAGATTAATCTGCAAGGCGTTCGTTTTAAAAATGTAGAGCGTAATTCAGTAGACTATTTAAAGCGTGTTTCAGGAATATCGTCAGGAGAAATATTGACTCCGGGATTGTTCTCCCGCGGTCGTCAGAATTTGATTAATTCAGGTTTATTTGATGATGTATCTGAGGGTGAGCTTATCTTTGTCGATGATTCACCATACGTGCTTTACGAGGTTACTGAACAACAGCTAAATTTTTTTGATGGATTGATCGGTTATCAGCCTGATCCATCTGGTTCAGCTTCGGTCGTGGGATATGGGGATATTCTTCTCAGAAACACAATAGCTGACGGTAATACTATTGATTTAAGATACGAGCAGCTACAGCCATTGGTTTCCAAACTGAACGTATCTTTGGAACAACAATTTCTGGGTGGTATTCCCATGGATGTTGGAGCGGGGTTAAATTTCACGCAACAGGATTCATCCTATCTGGTCAGGGATTTTAAACTTACCGGCGGGTATCGGTTATTTTCAGGATTGCAGTTAATTGCCCATGTACGGGCCGAACGAAGCTCAGTGACAGAGCCAGGGCAGCAAAACGCTGCGATTGATTCCAGGGCAAATTTCTATGGAGTTGGATTTCAACTTCTTAATGTGAATCGGTTCCATGTGCCAACGAGAGGTTTTGAAGGGAGAATGGTACTCGAACGCGGACGGCGATTTATTAATGATGAGCGTTTTCAGACTGTTACAGGCAGGTCATTCAGCCAGACTATCCTCCGGTCAATGGCTCGCGGGTATATTCCTCTTGGAAACCGCCAGGTTTTGGCACCCATGGTTCAGGCCTTATTTATGGAGAGTCCGCACTATCTTATAACCGACCTTTTTCGATTTGGCGGGGCAGAATCTTTTCGTGGATTCAGAGAAGACCAATTTCGGGGTTCTTCTGTTATCTGGGGTGAGCTTGAAGGGCGATATATGCTTCAGCAAAACTCATATTTATTTCTTTTTGGAGCCTATGGTTATTACGAAAGACCCCGTTTATTAACCGAAGGTGATGATTTGCTTGCCTTCAGAGAGTCGTTATCATCTTTTGGATTTGGCCTGGCGTTTCAAACTCAGCTGGGCATCATCAAGTTCTCCTATGCAGTATCACCCAATGAAAATTTATCAAACGGTAATGTTCATGTAGGGATAAGTACCGGGCTCTGACTTTGAACAAAATTGTTCAACAAGCTAATAACCTGAGTTCGATTCATAAGATGTTAATTGAGGCGTTTAAAAGGGCGTTTGTTGGGATATTTCATTCTCAATACCGTCATGCCGGACCCCGATCCGGTATCTCCTGCCTTTATAACGGTCTTATACTGATATAGGTTGACGCCCTTTTTGGACAACCCAATGTATTTATTTGATATTTTAGAATCGAACTAAGGTTAATAGTATTTGATTGGATATTGATTCTTTGCCCGGCATTATTTTAGGGTCAGAGATCAGAGTATCTCTTTTGGAATGTCATCATGAGATGATCAGCAGCAAATATGGTGAGAGTAAGTATGGTGATGACACTCAGACTGAATAATGGCTGCCATATGACAAAGCCTCCAATTGTTCCAAGAACTGCTCCGAGATACTGAATGGTGAGCAGGTGCTCGTTTGTCACACCTTTTATAAGACGTTCCAGTTTAGATTCATCGTAACTTCTTAAATTTTCTTCTACAATTTGTTTCACATTTAGCTGCTGAATGAGTTTATCAAGGATTTCGGTAATTACCTCGTCAATGGCTTCACCACTTTCCTCAAGCAGATTAGGAATTTTATTCAGATAGATATCCAGATGCTCGAGTTCTGAAGTCATTCTTTCTGGAAGCTTCAGTAAGGCATCATCAACTAAATCGCTGACTTGCCGGCCCCGTATAAAGGTGTAAGCCTTTAGTGCAGCCCGGTCAAGTGGTTTATCCTGTATAGATTGTTCCACCTCGTCACTAACTGCAACAGTGACTCTGGTTCTAAATTGTGGATCGGTTACAAGCTGTGTAAGGAGATCCCGAAGCCATAGTTTTAAATCTTTCCGAAACGCTTCATTCTGAGTGCCTTCACCAATGGCTGATAGTGCTTTATGGCGATAATGTGATATCGAACCTGTTTGAGCAAGTTTTTTGCGAATCAAATCCGGGTTTATCATGTCACTGGAAACCGAATGTGACAATCGAATGGCTATACGATCTTTATGTGCGGGGATGAGGCCATGTCCAAGGAGGGGGCGCTTTTGAATCGGATGGAAGAGCATCATAATAGCGATACGGTTTGTAAGAAAACCAATCAAACCGCTGACAGCCAGGATTTTGAGAATTCCTGCAAATTCAAGAGTGAACCCCCAAAAAGAAAGAGTTATACCGTTAAAATCCCAATAAAAAGAAAATGCAAATAGTAATCCGAGAAGCCATGGAATTGGGCGGAGGTACATTAGAATTGCAGATTTTTCCATAGACGGTGGCTTCAGGTCGTGACCCCGGCCATCATCAGCAGGTAAATCAATTCGAATATGTGTTTTAATTATTTCGAGCAGAGATTTGTTAGGCTGCCCATTCCGTTCTTCAGATGATGTCATCTACATTATATTTTAATTCTGAAAGCACTGACTAAGACGTTAAAATTCGCCGTATTGTTTCATCGCTTAATTCAGTGTCATCCGCGGCATCGCGCAATTTTTTCAAGATAATTGAAAATTTTGAACCATGGTGAAGTCGGTTTTTGATGCCAGCATTGGGAATCACTTCTCCTGAAGGATTCATGGAAATTGTGTTTTCCTTAATGGCTCTGTCAATAAAATTTCCAAACCCTGAGGGACGCAGAACACCCAGTTTGCAAAGCTGATACCCAAGTTCAGAAACTGATAGAAAAGGGCGAAGGTTTATTTTTGAACATTGTATTGAGGATCGAGTCATGAATCTGAGATCCTCATCACCCCATTTATAAACGGTGGAACAGGCCACGGGCAATCTGATGCTTTTCAATGTATGGAAATAAATAATTTTGTAGGCCTGGCCGATCTCAGCGGGCAGGTGCGATTCCACCCACGCCGGTAATACATCCAAATGCAGTGGGCGAATGCTATCGTGAGGTTTATCAGGTTTAGTTAGAGTATGAAGTTGTTCAGGTAAAAACTCATTCAGACTCTTTTCTTTGATCCACTCATTCTGAAGGTCCTGCCAGGTATCAGAATAGAATGACCGGGCTTCAGTTCGTGGATAAGTGATTAAACCCTCGCCGGTTTCGGGGTGGATCGTCTCAAAAGTACGTTGCGTTAGTGCCTGAGCACCAGAGAATGTTTTCAGGCCTGTGGATCGCTTTAAACGACTTATAACATCAAACGTGGACAGTGGGGAGGAAATGATCCAGCCGGTCTCTGAGGATTGTCTTGCACTGATTTGTGTGCTAATAAGAGTGACAGTGATTGATGTTTCACTAAAATATTGAACTTCTCTGTCAGATAAGAAGGTCTTTAAAGCCAGTTCACCGCCAAAAACGGCAAGCAACCCTGCATCTTTCATCGAGATTTCCGGATATGCTTCTGACCAAAGGTGGCGGATTCTATACCGATTCTGAAGTCGGATGAAGAGTGTGGAAAAATCAATAGTGAATGCCTTTTTAAGGCGGTGCAATACCGAGGAATAGCTTAACGAGCTAATGTGCGTCCGTTTGATTGATTTTGATGGGAACTCTTTATGGATGGTCCAGGCAATAAAATCTCCAGATGGGTCGCTGTCTGTCGCTACGATGATATGTACTGCGTAGCGTGCTTCCCTGCGAAGCTCATTGCGGAATTCAAGCTTATCCTGTATTGCCTTTCTTCCAAGGCGACCATTTTTGTAATTGTATATTGGTTTCCATAAAAAACCACTCGTTGAAAAGACGTACACGTAATCGGGAACAATGTCCCGGAGCCGATTTGCAATAGTGGGTGACTCAACTATGAGCAGCGTGTATTCGGAAACGGAATCTTTCAAGAAGAAAGAGATTTCAGGTAGTGGTCTTCTTTTGCTGTCATCTCTGATTTATCAGATTCCGTTTGATCATCGTATCCGATAAGGTGTAGAAGGCCATGTACAATAACACGAAGGAATTCAGATTCGGGATTTGAATCATATTCTGCACTCTGCTCAGCTATTCTGGGGGCACAGCAGTAGAGAACGCCCTCTATTGATTGGTTTGAATCGTCATCGTCCATTCTGAAACTAATGATATCGGTCACATAGTCTCTGTTGAGATATTTTGAGTTGATTTCGATAATCCATTTCTCGTCCGTAAATATTATTTCAACGGAATGATATTGAACCGACTCTTCTTTCTCGATGAGTTCAAGGAGAGATAAAGCATCATCTTTCGTGAAAGGCAGGGTGTATTCAGATGGGTTGAATATCTCCAGTTTCGGAGAATTGTCTAACGTATCCGGTTCAGGAAATTTCGTCATCATCAAATGTGAAGTCGTCCAGTCCTTCAGTTTCAGTAAGGGAGAGTGCCACACCACACATCATCAGGTCTTCCGGAAGTTCGGTAAAATCGCCTTTAAGTACTTCATCGCCAACATTGGAGTAGAGACTGCAGCCTGCTGTATCTTCAATTATCAGGCCTGAGGTTAACCCTTCTTGTTTCCCGAAAAATGTTACCTGCTTCAGCATTTGGCTCGCAATGAATGCTGTACAGTTATGTAGCTGCATAAATGCACCGCCACAGTATACCGACACCATGTTCATGCGATTGTTACTCGTTTGCACTCCGAGATGAATCTCAAAAGCAAGCTTTCGATTTTCCTCTTGGTTAAGGAGTTCGAATCGGAAAATGTCATCACCGATGGTCTTGAATTTTGCACCAAGTACATCGGCAATTTCTTCTATATTTTCAGTTGTGAAGTCGTGAATCATACTGGTTGTTCAAAGTTTTACAAGAGTACAAATTTCTGAGCACACTGCGTCAATATAAGGGGCAAATACGACATATTAAATCCCAAGGCCAAATCTGTTTATCTCTTCACTGCTTGCCTCAGCGCTATCCGGCAGCTGCAGCCGGCCTTGTGTAATTTGATCAACGTCAGCTGTGAGAGCTTCTGCCAGTGCAGGTTCATTACTTTCATAGAAAATATGCTGTAGAATTGTGAGCCTGCTTACAGTGAAACTAATTTCCTGTATCAAATTTTGTCTGCTGTTTGAAAGATCATTCAAACGTCGCTGATAGGTTTGATACTGACCCATATCTGCATTAGCACGGGCTCGCTGTGCACTTTCATCAACTTCGGAAACTTTACGTTCCAGAATATTCAGATCTTTAATATCAAATGTAAGATTGTGCTTGAGACGTTCGGCAGCAAGCTTAGAAAGATCTATAGCAGCTTCAGTGTCATCTACCCGCAAATACCTATAAGCATATAGCACAGGAATGGTCCAGTCATTTTCGATTTTCCGGAATGGAATTTTTTCTTCTCCAAATGTGAGCCATTCAGAGGCTTTCTCCGGTTCACCCTGACGTATATAGGTATCAGCAAGCTGAGTAAATCCATAGCGATAGTTGCTAAGCATTCGCCGGATATTTTCATCAAAATAAACATCAGGATTATTCCATTCTGTAAATCTGAAATTACTAAGACGCTCTGCGTGAATTTCAGGATTGATATAGCCAAACTGACCTGAATTTGGCCGCTTTTTGGGGACAACCCGGAAGGCCTTGCCTTCAAACTGGAAATAGTCCTGCAGACCCAGCTGACCATCGGAGGCAACTGTATTGGCGAAATATATCGGCCTGAGCCATTTGTTTTCTCTTAATATTTCCAGAACAATAACATCCTGAGCCTGAAGATAATAACGCATATTTCCCTGCTGATCTCGCCCGGCAGCACGTCCTTCATAATACCAGGATACCTCGTCATCCAATTCTTCTACCGGAATTGAATAGGGGATTGCAGATTGAATTTGATTTTCAAGTGTTGGAGTCACCTGTTCGTCAATGGCTTCGAGTGACTGACCCGAATAGATATCATTTAGAAACTGCTTTTCAACAGGGATAGTTATTGTTTCTGGATCGTAGATTTCAAACTGTGTGGTTAACTCTTCAATTTCCTGATCCGTCAGGCTGATAGGGAGCGGTAAGGATTCATGAGCTTGCCGGTCACGCATTTGTTTAATGTACCAGTCGGTATTTAACAAGCTCAGGTTTACTACCCGAACATCTGTCCGAACACCTTCAACTTCCTGAATATACCAAAGTGGAAAAGTGTCATTATCTCCATTTGTGAACAGAAGAGCATTTTTTTCAACGGAATTGAGCAGGTTATAGGCATAATCCCGGGCCACATACCGATCACTCCGGTCATTGCCTGGGTAGTTTTGGTAGCCCATCCATATTGGCACGGCAGCCATCATTAATGCCATAACTCCGTAGGAAAGGGTTTTGTTGTCGCTTACTGCCTTTTTAACCAGTTCAATGACGGCTGTAGCTCCAATTCCTATCCAGATTGAGAATGCGAAAAATGATCCCGCATAGGCATAGTCCCGCTCTCGCGGTTCAAATGGGGTTTGATTGAGATAAAAAATTATGGCAAGACCGGTAAGAAAGAAGAGAGCAAGAACGGAAAGTCCGTGCTTCCAGTCTTTTTGAAAGTGATAGATCATACCGATCAGCCCCAGAATAAACGGAAAGAAAAAGTAGTATGAGTTTGCCGGATTGTCCTGGTGGCGACTTTCGGTTAAACCCGCGTACCAGTTTGCATCCTGAATATCAGATTCTCTGCCAATAAAATTCCAGTTGAAATAGCGCAGATACATATGATTGACCTGATAACCCCAGAAGTAATCCCAGTCGCTGTCGAAATTGCTATAATATTGCAAATGCCGCCCCTGACTGGAATGACGGCGTGGAAACAAAGTTTCTTCAGATCGGTCGATATTGCCGGTTCTATTGTTATAGGTGTATCCTGTGAGAAGGGGCGAGGTTCCATACTGATCACGGCTCAAATACTTCACAAACTCGGTGAGCGTAGACGGATCATTTTGATCAATCGCCGGATTAGCCTGAGATCGAATTAAAATAAGGGCATAGCTTGAATACCCGATCATAATCATCATATAGCTGAGCAAGATGATGTTCAGGTATCGCTTGTTATGCTTCTGGGTGTAGTAAATCCCGTAAATGAGGCCACCAAGTATGATTGCTATGTAGGTAAAGGGTCCAATTAAGCCGTAGGTAGCATCAGAGATCTGGTTGGCAATATTTGGAATATTGATAATCGTAATAGGGTATAGAGTAAAAAATGCTGCAACTGAAGCGCTAACCATAACCAGAAACGTCTTCACAGAAAACTCATAGATTCTGAAATAAATAATAAGCGCTATAAAAAAGATGGCGAGCAGATTAAGTAAGTGCACACCGATACCAATCCCGAAAATGTAGGAGATGAGAATAATCCATCGTTCGGAATAATCATTTTCATATTCATCTGACCAGCGAAGCACAGCCCAGACTACAAAAGCGGTTAGCATTGTTGATGATGCATACATTTCTGCTTCAACAGCATTGAACCAGTGGGTATGGCTGAACATGAGCGTAAATGCGCCTAACAGCGCTCCTCCATAACTCCCGATATTATCGGAAATGTCTGCATTATCGAGAGGTCCCCGGAACATCTCAATTAAACGGATGGTAATCAGATAGAGCAGCATGATGGTAAATGCAGACGCTACAACGCTGATCATATTTATGCTCCATGCAACGTAATCAGCAGGCATAAACATTGAGAACAGACGCCCTACAATTGCAAAAAAGGGTGAACCCGGAGGATGAGCTACCTGGAGAGTATGAGATACCGCTATATATTCTGATGGATCCCAAAAAGGCGCGGTCGGAGATACGGTAAGGGTGTAGACAATGAAGGCCGTTATCCATGCAAAAATCGCAAAAAAGATGTTGCGTGTTCGGTGTTGCTCAAAGATTGATGCAATATCCATTAATTACTGATAATTTGGTTTCAGAATCTTTACGTGACGTCTGTCAGTGAAAAGTAACGATCACTATATGAGTGATATTTTAATACCCGGTGTAGATTGTGCAAAAGATACCTAATCAGAAATTGAATGCACAATAAAATATAGCCACTGATATGATTGACTAGTAACCAAGAATAGTCCCATAACCTCTTGGATCTGCAGCCCCGGTAATATTTCCGTTTTCATCAACGATTATGATGTGCGTTCGTGCAAGTGTCCCGATTATTCGAATGTCATGGTTTTTGGCTCGTAAATTCTCTGTGACGTCATCCGGCAGGGTGAATTTCTCAACTTCGATTAAATCCGGCAGCCATTGGTGATGAAATCTTGGAGCAGAAATTGCCTCATTTGCATCCATTCCAAATAAGATGTGATTCAATATATTCTGGAGCACTGCCGTGATGATTGTGGGACCGCCGCTGCCACCGGCAACCATCTTCAAGCGTCCGTCTTGCGTGATAATTGTTGGGCTCATACTGCTGAGCATACGTTTACCCGGCTCAATGGAGTTTGCTTCAGCCCCAATCAGTCCATACATATTGGGTTCACCCGGTTTAGCTGAAAAGTCATCCATTTCGTTATTCATCAAAAAGCCGGCCCCGGTAACAGTTACATGGCTTCCGTAAGATCCGTTGAGTGTTGTGGTAACAGCAACCGCATTTCCATCTGAATCTACTACCGAGAAGTGAGTTGTTTGATCACTTTCAGCATAGCCGGAAATCCTGCCATAACTTACGTCTTTGCTTGATGTGGCCCTGTTGGACTCAAAGTCTGAAAACCGGTTTCTGTTGTAAGATTCAGAAAGCAGTGTATCGATCGGCATCTTTGTAAAATCAGGATCACCCAGATAAAAATTGCGATCTGCAAATGACCGGCGAAGTGCTTCACTTATCAGATGAATATAATATGATGAATTAACTCCTGTTGAATCCGGGTCGATACCTTCGACCATTGTCAATACCTGGCTCATGACAATACCGCCGCTGCTTGGTGGCGGCATCATAAAAAGGCGGTTTCCATTGAAATCTTTTATGATTGGGTCGCGCCATACAGAGTCATAGTTTCTCAGATCTCGCAGTGTCATACGACCGCCCTGTCGCTGCTGTTCGTCAATAATAAGCCGGGCAGTGTACCCTGAATAGAATCCATCACGTCCCCGCTGCGCAATTCTGTTAAAGGTTACAGCCAGGTCAGGCTGACTTAAAATGTGTCCGGCTTCCCAAAGTGTACTGTCGGGTCTTAAGAAAATAGCACGTGATCCCTCATACTTCAGAAACTCATCACGGTGTTGATTCAGGCTTTGGGCATGCGAATGAGTCAATTCAAATCCATTTTCTGCCAGTCGTATGGCTGGCTCGAGAACTACTTCGAGTGGAAGTGTGCCGTGCCGTTCCAGCGCACTTATCATCCCGTCAACGGTACCCGGAACACCTGAAGCCAGCCCGCCAGATCTGCTTAACCCGGGTACATATTGTCCGTTCTCATCCAGAAACATATTGCGGGTTGCGCGTGAGGGTGCTTTTTCCCGGAAATCCAAGGCTTTTACATCTCCATCAGCCAGGCGCAGCATCATAAAGCCCCCGCCACCGATGTTACCTGCTCTGGGCAGTGTGACTGCCAGTGCAAATTGGACGGCTACTGCAGCATCAATGGCATTCCCCCCTTTTTGAAGTATTTCTATACCTGCCTGAGTTGCGTAAATATCAGCTGTTGATATAGCCGCATTATTATATGGAATAGGATCAGATACCTGTGCTTCTATGACTTGAGCTGCAGATATGAATAAAATTAAAGAGAGTAGAAAGGATAGAAGCGGGTTCAGTTTTGTGAAGCAGGTCATTAAGTAATATTTGGGAAAAGTGATGTGTTTATAGGAGGTATCATATTTAAAGGAAAACATCAGAAAGTGTTCCCGATAGTGTTACGCACGAGGATGAAACTCTTTGTGAACCTGATGCAGGAGAGACCTGTCTACGTGGGTATAAATTTCGGTGGTCATGATAGAGCTGTGCCCAAGCATCTCCTGAACAGCTCTCAAATCAGCCCCGCCTTCTAACAGATGTGTCGCAAATGAATGCCTGAAAATATGTGGATAAACATTCTTTTCAATCTCCGCTTTTTCCGCATATTTATTTACAATATTCCAGATGCTCATTCGGCTAAGGGGTCCGCCTCGTTGATTGATAAACAATTTGTTATCGGATTTTGACCTGTCTTTCTTGCTTAAAAATTGCCCACGTGCTGCTTCAATGTAGTGTTCTATAGATGTTTGAGCGTGCTGACCGACCGGTACCAGTCTTTCTTTGTTACCTTTACCGATGACACGAATAAATCCGATTTCAAAAAAAAGATTATCTAGTTCAAGTCCGGTGAGTTCACTTACGCGCATCCCTGTTGCGTAGAGCGTTTCAAGTATTGCGGCATCCCGGATACCAGCTTTTTTTGTTCTGTCAGCCTGATCTATAATAGACAATACCTCATCAGCCGTAAGGACTTCAGGCAATTTACCAGCCTTTTTGGGCAGGTCAACTAGTTCTGCCGGGTTAGCACTTGCAAGATTTTCAACGACTGCAAATTCATGAAAACTTCTGATGCTCGATATATTTCTTGCAATGGTGGACGGTGATAGCTCAAGGTCTGCCAGCTCGTTCAGAAATTGTTCAATATGTTGAAGTGTCACACCTCCCAGATCGTTTAACCTGAATTCACGTGCAAGAAAAGTGAGATATCGATGCAGATCATTTTCGTAGGATAGCGTTGAATTTTCGGCCAGACCTTTTTCAACCTTCACGAATTGCATGTATCGTTTCAGTTCCCGGTCAAAAGCCATCAGGAGTCAATCCTTTTTTGTTTTTCCGACTCCTGATCCGAGTTAAAACCCTGACTCTTCTGATCGTCCTGATCGTCTTTGTCGTTTTCAGTTTCCCCGTTGGCAGTGTCTTTACTACGGTCAGCCGGACTCTCGTCTTTGTTGTCTTCAGATTTCTTTTCCTTTTTACTGGCCACTTTTTTGGATTTTAACTCCTCATCGTCAGGGTATTCGACCCTGCTGTGGTAAACACCTACAAGTATACTCAGAAAAGTCTCTTTTATAATCTGAATATGCCTGAATGTAAGCGGACAGTTATCAAGCTGCCCCTCACTGATGTGGTCGTTTGTGATCCGGTCAATCAGCGTTTCAAGTTTGTTGTAGTTTGGATTCTTCATCGCACGGGAGGCGGCTTCCACACTATCAGCAAGCATTAGAATTCCCTGTTCTTTTGTAAAAGGGGTAGGGCCATCATATCTGAAATCTTCTTCAGGTATTTCCAGCTCTTTTTCTGAATTCTTTTGAGCTTTGCTGTAAAAGAAGCGAATTAGGCTTGTACCGTGATGGGTTCTGATGAAGTCAACCACCAGTTCCGGAATATTATTCTTACGGGCCATCTTTACGCCGTCACTGACGTGTGCTTTAATGATGAGAGCACTCATTTTCGCTTTTAAATTATCATGATCATTGCCCTTGCTCTGATTTTCAATAAAGTAGCTTGGTTTTACCATCTTACCTATGTCATGATACATAGCGCCTACACGGCAAAGCAGTGCGTTAGCTTCTATAGCAGATGCACCTGCCTCTGCAAGATTTGCAACCTGCAGACTATGGTGAAACGTACCGGGTGCTTTATTCATCAGATCCTTCATTAACGGCCTGTTAGTATCACTTAGTTCAAGCAAAGTGAAATCAGTCGTCACTTTAAACGTCTTTTCAATGATCAGAATCAGTGGATAGGTGAATAGTATAAACACTGAATTGATTGCAACAGCAAGCGTAGTGTCTAAAAATTGATCCCATCCGGCAAATCGTGCCAAAGAAAATCCACCTAATACTAGAATGTAGCTCATAAACACTATGGAAGGCGTAGAAAGAAAGAATTGAGAGCGATTTTTAATGTCTCGCACGGAAAATATTCCTAGACTACAGGCGGTAATCGTAGCAACCAGATATTCAAAATTGTTATCGTGAACCAAAGCTGTGATGACCGCAAGTGTGATGGTTGCCATAAGGCCTACCCGCGAATCGAAAATAATGGTCAGAATAATAGGTGCAATGGCAATTGGGATGATAAGGCTGCTCACATCATCAAAATGGTAAACAACAGCGCTTGCAACACAAAGAAGCGTAAGTATCAGGAATATCATCAGAAAACTTGATACGTTATTAAATATCTTTTTCCTGTAGAGGTAGATATAGTACAGAAACAAAATGGTAACGAGAATTACGACAAGGGATTCACCTACTCGGCGCATTATTCTTTCAAATTCAGTAGCAGTTGTCGAGCGGGCTTGCGCCAGGCTCAATAGTTTTGTTTCCTGTTCAGGCGTAACTATGTCACCTCTCCGAATAATGACCTCGCCATTAGTCACAACTCCTTTTGTACGCGATATAGAATCAAGATTTTCCTCTAGAACTGCCTCAGTATCTTCTTCGCTGTAAATCCAGTTAGGCTCAAGAACCTGGTCAACAATCAGAAGTGCTATTTGTGCAACTTCCGTGCTAAACTGAGTTCTTAGTTGTTGCTCTGCATATTCAAGTGCTTCATAATAATCACGAACCCGGCTGATCGGTAATGTACGCTCAGTTAGGTCTCTCAGATTTCGTATGGTAATTTCGTCACTGACAATATCTTCTTTTGAAAGATTGATCACACCCGTGTTATAGATTTGAGTGATGAGACGATCAAGAACAGATCTGAAATCTTCTAAAATTGGTTGCCCCTCAGCTTGATTTTCAAGACGTAAATCGGCGTAATTTTTAAGCAGAACGTCCCAGCTCTGATCAGATAATTCAATGTTTGAAAAGTTTTTTTCCTGTTCAAAACGAACGCTGTCATTTCTGGCTGTAGCTTCGTCGTTCATTTTTGCCCGCTGCCACTGAACATATGTATCAATGACGGGCTGAAGATTTCTATATGTCGAATCTATTGCAGTCTGAGTGGAATTGCGGACGGAATGGTCGATATGAAAAATGGGGGCGGTGTTTTCACGAACCTCTTGTCGTTCATCCTCAAGCTCTGCTTCAGATTTCATTAAAGAAAATGTGTAAGGGGCGGTCAGATCATCCGCTCTCCATGGCTCTCCAACAGAATAATTCGCTATCGGCTGATAGATGACTTCCGGAAGGGAATAAAGAATAATTCCTAAGAAACCTAAAACGATGAGGATTCGATAGTAGATTTTACGTCTCTCTTCAGCCTCAAGCTCCTGTTTTTTCTTCTTTTCTCCGATATTCGGTGCACCCTCGGCCTTTTTTCGGCCTAATCCTAACGTATCTAATATCTTCATCTAGCGTTAAACAAGTGAATAATTTAACTCATCGTATCTATAAACGAATATTATAGGGCTAATGATACCAAAATATTTGGCTCAATATTGAATCCATTGAAATTATTCGGCATCACGGCCAATCATTTCATTGAACGAAGACTCATCAATAACTGAAATTCCAAGTTTATTAGCCTTATTTAGCTTACTGCCTGCAGATTCTCCGGCAAGAAGATAGTCTGTATTACTACTTACAGATGATGTGGTTTTTCCACCGTGCAGTTCAATTAATTCCGTAGCTTCTTTTCTTGTGAGCGATGGAAGAGAGCCGGTAAGCACAAATATTTTGTTTTCAAGGGCTGCTGAAGCTTGTTTGTCTTCTTCTGCCTCAAACCGAAGCCCGGCTTTTTTAAGTGATTGTACGATTTCAAGGTTCTTTGGAATACTGAAAAAAGATGTCACTGACTCTGCAATTTTTGGGCCAATAGCATCCACCTGCTCGAGTTCTTCGTTGCTGGCGCTCATGAGGTCATCAAGAGAACGGAACGCATTTGCCAGGTCTTTGGCTACAGTTTTACCTACAAAGCGAATGCCAATTGCGTATAAAACTCTATGAAAGGGTTGATTTTTGCTGCTTTCAATGGCGTTGAGCAGATTTTGAGCACTTTTTTCTGCCATTCGTTCAAGCGGCATCAAATCACCGGGAGTAAGATAGTAGAGGTCAGCGTATGATGAAATCAGATCAGCTTCGACCAGTTGATCTACTACTGCTTCACCCAGACCTTCTATGTCCATTGCATCGCGGGATGCAAAGTGAATGATTCGCTCGCGAACCTGCGGTGGACATTCCTGATTGACACATCTCCATTTAACTTCTCCTTCGAACTTGACAAGCGGTTCGTTACAAGCCGGACAATTATCGGGCATTTTAAAGGGCTCAGGCCGGTTTTCTCGTTCCGGGTTTACGACGGATATGACCTGTGGTATGATTTCTCCGGCCTTTTCCACAACGACGGTATCGCCGGGTCGGATATCCTTGCGTAATATTTCATCTTCATTGTGAAGTGATGCCCGCTTCACTGTAGTTCCTGCTAATTCTACAGGCTTGAGTTCAGCAACAGGCGTGATGCTACCAAGCCTGCCAACCTGAAGTGTGATGGAATTTAGCAAAGTTGTTGCCTGGTCTGCCTCAAATTTATATGATATGGCCCATCGGGGTGCTTTTGATGTATTTCCAAGCCTTTCTCTGAACTTTTCCTCATTTACCTTAATGACAACACCGTCGGTTGCATATGGAAGTTCGTGTCTCAGGTCATCCCATTTACTTATGATGTCAAGCACTTCATCAATTGTGTGGCATATTTCAAAATGCCCGCACACTGGAAAACCCAGATCTCGCAAGAGTGACATTTTGGAGGCTTGTGTTCGTTCTATGTCTTCGTTCTCCAGAATAAGATCGAAAATAAACATGCGGATCGGACGCCGGGCCACTTCCCGGGGATCCTGCATCTTGAGCGATCCGGCTGTGCTGTTTCTCGGGTTTGCAAAAGGCTGGAGGCCATTTTCTTCGCGATATTCGTTGAGGCGTACAAATGCCTCTTTTTCCATGTAGACTTCACCACGGACTTCCAGAACACTTGGTGCGTAAGAATTCAGTTCAAGGGGGACATCACCAATAGTGCGGATATTTTGTGTAATATCGTCACCTCGTTCACCGTCGCCGCGGGTAGCTCCTAACTTTAATTCCCTGTCTTCGTAGCGCATGCGAACCGCTGCACCATCAAATTTTAGTTCTACTGCATATGTGAATGATTCATCCCCGATGCGATCTCTCACGCGCCTGTCAAAGTCTTTTAAATCTTCAGAATTATAGGTGTTATCTAGGCTGAGAAGGGGGACAGGATGTTCAACAGTGGGGAACTGGGATGTCGGCTGACCTCCGACTCGTTGTGTCGGGCTATCGTCTGACTGAAGTCCATAAGTGTCTTCAAGTTCACGAAGCTCCTTTAAAGCTTCATCAAATTCGCGGTCACTGATAAATGGTTTTGCTTCATCGTAGTAAGCCCTGTTGGCGCGTTCCAGCAAGTCACGGAGTTCTTTAACCCGATCCTGCGCTTTTTGAATTGTCATGGTAAGTAAATATGGTCTGAATCTTTATGGAAATGAAGGACGATTCATTAATGTATCGGGCTCGGGAATTCCATCAGGTAGCTCAAAAGGTGTTGGTGTAGCCCATTGGGGATCAGAATCAAATAAGCTGCGAGTCAGTTCCACAGCGCTTTCCTCGGGATTGTAGTACTGGCCCCGAAAGTTATCAATCCTGTTTCCGTTTAGAAAGAGCAACATGTTTGAGTAACTGCCGGATACCCGGATAGAATCAGAAAACTCAAAATTATAGGCGGTTCCCTGATCCAGCCAATAAGGGTCAATCCGAGGCTTCAAGTCACTCCATACGCGGACAGGATCCAGGCGGCCGGTAGCTGCATAAATAGTGAGATAAAGTGTATCACTCAATGCGATAACCGATTCCTGAAGAGCTTCTTCAGTCATATCATCGGAAAGATCAAGTGTAAGATCTTGATTCTGCGTCGACTCCTGTACATCTGCAACGGGTGGCTCAACCGGCATGTCATCCTGGGAACTAAAAAGCCCGAATTGAGAAATAATGATAGCTGCAGCAATGATTATTATAATCAGAACAGCGGCACTGATAATCCAAACCGGTGGCTGGGTCCGGTTTTTCTTGAAATCCTGGCCGAGTCCTGCCCAGTTAATCGAGTGAACATCCGGCTCTTTTGTATTTGATCTGGCTCGGCTTGCATTCGGCGCCGTCGTTTTCCTGGAACTTGTATTACTGTCATTTTCATCTCCGCCAAATTTAAACGACGGAGTGCGACTCTTTTTCTTCTTGGTTGAGGACTTTTTTTCAGATTCTTTGTCTTCTTTTGGTTCCTGTTTTTCAGGTTCCTCGTCTAATAACTCAGGGAATGCGGTTAACAGCAAATTGGTGTAGTTGCCGAGTTCTTCCTGGTCAAGTGCCTGTGCCATCAGTTCACTGTCAATCTTGAGAGCACGGCCATAGGTTCTTACAAAACTTCGAATATATGTGGTTATCTCATTCGACTCACTAAAGATAGAGCCGTCCTCAATGGATCGAATCGTATCTAATGGCAGTTTGGTGGCATTTTGAATGTCTTCGACAGTGTAGCCTAAATGCTTGCGAATTGACTGAAGATCACGTCCTAAGGATAGCATGCGCAAATTTTTATATTTATAATAATGTACATCAAATCTAATTAAATATACGCCTATCTAAAAGTTGTAGATAATATCATGTATAAGTAGTCAGAGATGATGATTAATCAGAATTAAGTTATCAACTAAAATAACATTGGCTATGTGTTCGGTATGCTGACGCTTTCTAAAACACCATTCTTGACAAATCAATTCTTGAATTGATTATTTAAAGTTTAAAAGACAAATTAGAGAGTAATTAAATGACTGTAAGCATAGAAGAGAGACTATGAATAAATTCATCAAAAGAATAACGGAACCAATTTCAGATATGGTATTCCCGGCTGTTTGTGCCTGTTGTGGAGAAAGCGTCATAGACCGGGACCAATCAATCTGTATATCGTGTCTGAAAACAAGATTTGAGCCTGCAAGTTTTGATAATGATGGTATTTTACCAGAAGCGGTTTCATTTAAGCTGTCACTCTGGTCATTTGATAAGTATGGATATCTTCAGAACTTGCTGCACAAATTAAAATATGATCACTGTACATCAGTTGGAAGACAGCTGGGACGAGAGGCCGGTCGAATGCTGAACAGTTCTGGGGTCATAAAGCATCCTGATGATTGGCGATTGCTTGCAGTGCCTCTTCACAAAAAAAGGTATCGAAAACGGGGCTACAATCAATCGATGGAAATTGCTAAAGGAGTTGCACTTTCAACAGAAATAAAACTATTAAGTGAGGGGACTGTTACCAGAGTAAAACACACTAAAACACAAACGGGCCTGAACAGCATTGAACGTATGAATAACATATCTGATGCATTTGAAATCAAAAATTTGCCACTGATACGCGATGCCAGGGTTTTATTGATTGACGACGTTTTAACTACCGGGGCAACGGCTTTTGAGTTGGCACAAACAATAAAAACTGTCTCAGGTTATTCAGGTGGGATTCTCACAATTGCACAGGCTTGATTCTGTAATTATGCAGGAATTGGCTTATCTTTAAATCTATGTTTGGAAATAAAGCGCATAAAGTTAACATACTGGAATCACCTGTTTCTACTATTTCATCCTCAGGTCATTGGTTTTTTGCTACCCGCAAAACTATTGAAGAGTATGTGCCGGGAATCCTGGAAAAGTATAGTTTTGAATCACTTATCCGAAAATCCATTGTTTGGATTAACAGTGCCGATTCACTGGGAATGGTACTCTTCTTTATACTTGCGTTCATCATCAACCCATGGATTGCTGCCGCATTAACATTTTTATTTCACGGCTGGTGGTACTTTTCTAAAAGTGCATTTGTCTCCGTTTCACTGACGCCTGTTTTGTCATTTTTGAATCATGAGTTTGTACAGTTGCTCATCGCAGGAGTGGCACTTAGTTTTATGGGAATGAACGGTATGTACCTCGCGCTTGGTTTAGGAACATTGATTTTCTTTTTGTTTAAGTTAGGCTTGATGCGGCGGGTATGGGACAAGGTTGATAAAAATAGGAAAAGTAATCAGCTGCCTTTAAATGACCGGGTGCTGAAAATGTTGTTGGTTCGACTATCTATCAAAGAGAACATTGCGCCTGATGACGTGCAGCGACTTGAAGATCATGTTCAGCAAGCTGTAATAAATTTTAATACTAGAAAGAAAAAATGAAGCATACCCGATTATTCATTGTTCGTCATGGAGAAACAGAATACAATAAAAAAGGGATGATGCAGGGCAGGAGTATCGACGCACCACTAAACGATACGGGGCATCGGCAGGCAAAGATTATATCTGATATACTTGAGCCGGAAAAACCTGAAATGATTGTTTCAAGTGGCATGATCAGGGCTATCGAAACTGCGCGGCCATTATCTGAAAAAATATCTCAGCCTATTCATACATTTAGCGAACTTGATGAAATGGATTTTGGTGATCTGGAAGGACAAAAATCATCAAATATCCAGAAAGAGTTAAATGAACTTCATAATGCATGGGCAAAAGGCGATGTACATATATCAATTCCCGGTGGGGAATCACCAGTTGAGGTCTTTGAGAGAGCCGATGGACGAATAAGAAGTCTCTTGGATGAGGGAGATGAACAAACGAAAGTTTTCTATTTACACGGGCGGTTAATTCGCATCTTGTTATCGAAATGGCTCGGTTATGGTCTCGAAAACATGCACAAAATTGAACATCAAAATGGAGCGATCAATCATATTTTGAAAAACTACGTTGAATTTGATGTTGTCTATTTAAATAAAACCGATCATCTGCTTACATAACCGCCCTTAAAAATTGAATGGATTTCATCTCTTCAGGGTTTAACAATTGTAGTAATTAATGATTTAAAATTTTTTGAATTATGAGCGAGAAAGTTCGAAATATGTTTGCTGATATTGCAGATGATTATGATCGGATCAATAGTATTCTATCATTTGGCGTACACAATGCCTGGAGAAAGAAAACTGTCAGGATGAGTCGCGCAAAACCGGGTGATCGCGTTCTTGATTGTGCTACAGGAACAGGTGATCTTGCGTTTGAATTTAAGAAAAAGGTTGGGCATTCAGGGGCTGTTACCGGCACTGATTTTTGTAAAGAGATGATAGAGCATGCGCCTGATAAAGCTGATAAAATGAAGCTTGTTGTTGAGTTTGAGGTGGCTGATGCCATGGATCTTCCATACGATGATGACAGCTTTGATGTTGCCAGTATTGCTTTCGGCATTCGCAATGTAGATGATCCCCTGAAATGCTTGAGGGAAATGGCACGTGTGGTAAAACCGGGTGGCACAGTCGTTGTTCTTGAGTTTGGCCAGCCTGACGGTGTTGTTAAATATCCATTTGAGTTCTATAGCAAGTACGTAATGCCAACCGTTGGGGGCTGGATAAGCGGAAACAGGGAAGCATATACGTATCTGCCTGAAACGAGCGCTAAATTCCCCGCCGGTCCTGCATTTCTTGATTTAATGGATGAGGCTGGAGTATTCGCCAAAAAAGAATCTGAAAGCCTGACAGGTGGAATTGCCTACGTCTATGTGGGTACCGTACAAGATAATTAGTATATTAGTGTCGTCGCGGTTATCGGCTAAGCCAAGTTAATATTCCCGTTACAGTATATGGCTAGTTTAATAACTGTGATTTTTCCGAAATTATCCTCACTGACATTTCCACTTGTAATTTAAAGGCTCGAGTTCATGAATATTCAGGAAATAAAAAATTACATTCCTCATAGATATCCTTTCCTGCTCGTTGACAGGGTTATTGAAATCGAAGAAAAGAGAATTCTTACCTTAAAGAACGTCACCGTCAACGAGGAGTTCTTTAATGGACATTTTCCCGGCACACCCATTATGCCGGGGGTGCTTCAGGTTGAGGCAATGGCTCAAAGCGGCTGCCTCATGCTCATGAACAGCTCTTTGATTGAAGATCCGGAAGAGGTTTTGATTGTATTTACGGGCATTAACAATGCGAAATTCAGAAAATCCGTTGTGCCGGGTGACCAGCTCATGATGGAAATTGAACTGGCAAATCAAAGGCGTAATTTTGTGAATATGAAGGGCAAGGCTACTGTAGACGGAAAAATTGTATGTGAACTAGACGCATCGTCTGCAATTGTACCCAGGGAGAAGGCATGAGCACTGAAAAAAGGTCAGCTCGTCAGGATAAGGTGACCACTCAGACGGTGGTAAAAATGAAGCAGGAAGGGGAGAAAATCAGCATGCTGACTGCCTATGATTACACGATGGCCGGCATTGTTGATTCAGCCGGCATTGATGTAATTTTGGTCGGTGATTCTGCCAGTAATGTCATGGCCGGATTTGATACAACAGTCCCTATGACTCTTGACCACATGATTTACCATACATCTTGTGTGGTGCGTGGGGTAGAGCGTGCTCTGGTTATTGCTGATCTCCCATTTATGAGCTACCAGGTTACAGCAAAAGAAGCACTTATAAGTGCCGGACGAATGATGAAAGAAGCCGGTGCGCATGCCGTTAAATTAGAGGGAGGGAAACCGATAGCTAAAACAGTTAAAAAAATTGTAGATGCAGGCATTCCGGTAATGGGGCATTTAGGACTTACACCTCAAAGCATATACAAATTTGGCACGTACAAAGTCAGGGCCAAAGAAGAAGAGGAGGCCGATCAACTGCTTAAAGACGCAAAAAATCTGGAAAAAGCTGGTGTTTTTTCTATTGTACTCGAAAAAATTCCGTCTCCATTGGCGAAAAAAGTGACAGAAGAGCTTTCTATTCCGACGATTGGAATTGGTGCCGGCCCTCATTGTGATGGGCAGGTTTTGGTAACACATGACATGATGGGGCTGAATAAAGATTTTAGTCCGCGATTTTTGAGACGCTATGCCGATCTGCACACTGAGATGACAAATGCTGTAGATCGATATATCACCGACGTGAAAGAGGGTGATTTCCCTAATGAAAATGAACGGTACAATTAAAGGAATAAGATTTTATGACAGCTAAGAAGCAGCCGCTGATCCTTGTTTGTAATGATGATGGTATTTTTTCAAAAGGTATAAAAGCACTGGCAGATGTAGCGTCTGAGTTTGGAGAGGTTCAGGTAGTAGCACCGGATAGGCAGCAAAGTGCCGTTGGTCATGCAATTACGGTGACAACTCCGCTGAGGGCTCAGGATTTTACGTTTGATGGCCGGTTTGAAGGTAAATCAGTCAACGGTACGCCCGCTGATTGTATAAAATTAGCACATAATCAGCTATTAGATCGCAAGCCGGACCTAGTTGTTAGTGGTATCAATCATGGTAGCAATGCCGGTATTAATATTATTTACTCCGGAACAGTAAGTGCTGCCACAGAAGGCACTGTCCTCGGATATCCGTCCATAGCATTTTCCTGCACAGATTTTGATGAAGATGCAGACTTATCAGGTTGTCAGGAAGCAGCTCGTAAAGTCATACGTTACGTGATTGAAAATGGACTCCAAAAAGGAGTGACCCTTAATTTGAATGCGCCTTCAGGACCACTAAAAGGAATTAAATGGGCTCATCAGGCAAAGAGCCGGTATGTGGAAGAGTTTGAAGGCAGAGTAGATCCATTTAACAGGGACTACTACTGGATGACAGGCAAATTTGAACTCCTGGAAAAAACCGGTGATACTGATATTGATGCACTTGATGAAGGATATGCATCACTCACACCTATTCAATACGATTTGACGGCAAGAAAGCTTCTAAGCGAGTTGAAAAATGTGGAGCTTTAAGCAATGTTGAATATCTTCGTTTCCATATTACTCAACCTCAGCCTTCTCCGAAAATGCAACATATTCTGCGACAAGGAGTGAGCGACTGAAGGCTGAGGTTTTTTGTAACAACTTTCCTAAGCCTTAACCTACTAAGAAAAGGAAACCATACTTCGTGACAGCGATAGAATTACTAAAGGCTAAGGCTCTTCGTTTCCATCCCACTCAACCTCAACCTTCTCCGAAAATGCAACATATTCTGCGACAAGGAGTGAGCGACTGAAGGCTGA
>CAZVEP010000034.1:3320-6218 GCA_964625635.1 uncultured Rhodohalobacter sp. | reverse complement strand
CAACCGCATTCCGCGACAACGAGAGAGTTACTAGAGGCTAAGGCTCTTCGTTTCCATATTACTCAACCTCAACCTTCTCCAAAAAGGCGACATATTCTGTAACAAAGACCGAAAGACTAAACACTGAAGCAAACCGATACTACCCCCCTCAAAGCCCCTTTTTCATTAAATTGAGCACCAGATCCATCCAAAACTGCTCAACGTATTTTTTTCTCTCCTTACTTACTTGCAGGTCCAGCTGCTCCATATGACTGATGGGAGCTGTATGTAGATGTTCACCCCAGCTTGAGCTTTCAACTGAAACAAAAGAGTCATTTAAGCCTTCCTGATTATAAATATGTACGTTTTGATACCTATATATCGGATTTAATGGCTGGTTTGTTCCACGCCCGACTGCAGCGCTGAACGAAAAGTATTTAACATTTTCGTGGTCGGGAACAGCCGGATTAAATTCGTTGATGACGTACTCTCGCGTCAATTGTTCTACCGCTGCAACTGCATTGCTTTTTGCATTTGGGAAAATGCTTTCTCCAAACCAGTCAAATACCTCTCCAAGCTTATCACGAAGTATACCGGGTGCGGTAAGTACCAGTTCTGCAAGGCTGGTTCCCCGATGTGGCGTGGCAATAGTTGTTAATGAGGCGATAGAGTCAGCAATATCAAGTTTGGAAATTGCATAACGCATGTCAAGTCCCCCCATGCTGTGGCCTACAACATTGAATTTTTCATAGCCATATTGTTCTTTAAGCTGTTCAATTTTCTCTGCCCATTGCTCCGCCCTGGTGGATATTGTGGCATAAGGGACAATATTAGGAGCAAATGCGTGTATGCCATGACTTCTTAACGTCATACAAGGTTCATGAATAGGCGCTGGACGAACCAGACCTGCAATTCCGCCGTAACCATGACACATAAATACAGGGTAGTTTAA
Source organism: uncultured Rhodohalobacter sp. (assembly GCA_964625635.1). Classification (GTDB taxonomy): domain Bacteria; phylum Bacteroidota; class Rhodothermia; order Balneolales; family Balneolaceae; genus SW132. Next base: position 5,287 of record CAZVEP010000034.1, on the reverse strand, counting down.
CTGCAGAATTTCGGGTTGAGGGAAATCCAGCAGTTCAAACTTTTTTAAAAATTTCTGAGGTTCAATAAACTTCATATTGAAAGTAGGTTTAACATCTCATGTTGAAATTAATCTGGTAACCTTGGAATAGATGTTTGTTGAATTGAAAGATCTGATTCAGCCCGAATATGCAATGTTCGATGAACGGTATCATTGTATAGTAAATTGAGTTCCAGATCTTTTTCAGGGAACTTAACAGAGCCATAAATGGATACATTCAGAGGCTCCAACCTGGTATTTAAATGGTGATGAAATGTTGTTTTAGAAAAACCGGGAGCTACAAAAAGTGTATATACTTTACGTTGAAACAGAGAATCATGGGCGACTATATCAGTTCGGATTTGATCAGACGAAATCCGGAAATCATAAGTAGTTTGAGCAATCAGTGAGTCAAGTTGAGAAGGAGAATGGAGTACTGACGTCGGTCTTGGGTCAATTTCAACATGGAGGGTAGCTGCCAGAAAACAACATGCCCCAAGTAAAAGTGTAAGCCAACCTTTTTTACTCATCTTTGCGTGTATCTTGCTAATGGTTCGAAAATATGTATCAAAAGTATGGGTGAAATAGTAAACAAAGTGTTTGGGATTGATTATACTTTCAACTCACTGATACAGAGCTGTATTCAATCCTTTTAATGTAAGAATTGCTGAACTTTGATGGGCTACCGATTTGAAAAGATTACCAATAAAAAAAGCGTAGAGCTATTCCATTCATTTCAGGCAAAACTCTATGAAGATACAGCCGTATGGATACCGCCGTTTCGGTTTGAAATAGAAAAAATCTTTGATCCGTCTAAAAACTCATTTTTTAAAACAGGTGAGTGTGAAAGATTTCTCATGTTTGATGATAACAATAATCCTGTAGCACGGTTCGCATTGATGAATCAACCAGAGCGTGATGCAGTACTTGATCCAAAAATGGGAGGGTTGGGTTTTTTAGAGCTGGTAAATGATCAGAGTGTAATGGATGAGGTCATCAATTTTGCTACTGAGTGGCACCGCGCGAGGGGATATCTTGCGTTTCGTGGTCCGATTAATTTTGGTGAGAATGATAATTTTTGGGGGCTACTTGTTGAAAACTTCGAGGAGGAACCTATCTACGGTATGCACTACCATCATCCGTATTATAAAACACTCGTGGAAGCATCTGGTGCAGCAAAACTGGATGATCACTGGAGCTATCGGCGCGACTTCGATCAGCCTTTGCCGGAGAGGATGATCAAAATCACAGACAGAATTGAGCAGCGACTGAATGTAAAGATCAGACCCGTAGATTTCAGTCAGCCAGAAAAAGATGCGGAGGCAATCAGAACTATATACAACAGGGCATGGGCTGACCAGGATATTGTAGACCGTGAACACGAGTTTACTGAGCTAACCCATGATACTGTCATGGAGATGGTAGACCAGTTGAAGAGAATAGTCATTAATGACAGCGTACTGATTGCATATATTGATGGAGTTCCTGCATCATTTACCGTTTCTATACCTGACCTGAACCAAGTATCAAAAAAGACAGGTGGAAAAATGCATTGGTGGCAAATCCCACGGTTATTACTTTTGAAGCGAAATGCAAGAAGATTGCGAACCCTGGTGTTTGGTACACTGCCCGAATACCGGAAAAAGGGACTGGAAGCACTTGTTTTCGTACGAGGCATTCAAATGACAAAAAACGCTGCACCGTCGCTTGAATATCTTGAAGGGGCCTGGGTCAGTGAAAAAAACTGGCTGATGCAGCGTAGTTTAGAAGCCCTGGGATGTTACCATCACAAAACGCATAGGACGTATGTGTGGGAGATTTGAGGCTGAGGGTCTTCGTTACGACCCTCCTCAGACTCAACCTTTTTTGATGAGGCAGCTCAATTCGCGACAAAGACAGAATTACTAAAGGCTGAGGTTCTTCGTTTCCATATCCCTCAACCTCAACCT
>CAZVEP010000034.1:0-3220 GCA_964625635.1 uncultured Rhodohalobacter sp. | reverse complement strand
CCTCAACCTCAACCTTCTCCGAAAAGACACCATGTTCTGCGACAAAGAAAAGTTACCAAATGCTGAGGCTCTTCGTTTCCATCTCCCTCAACCTCAACCTCAACCTCAACCTGCCAACGGTTGGCACGATATTTGGGTAATTGCTAACTAGTTTTTCGAAGAATGGTTAATCCGCAAAATCACCATTCGTTAAATCTTTTTAATTTTCTATCTTTCAGGCTAAATATTTTCTGCATAATAAATCTATCCTATGAAATTTTTTCGGCTATCAGGAGCTGTCATTTTACTCTTCTGTTTATTTTTTACGATACAACCGCAGCTACAGGCTCAGAATCTTGGCGGTATAGATTTTGCGTCTGTTAACGTAGATAACTTGTCTGACGCTCAAATCATGCAGGTTTGGGAACGTGCACAGGAAGAAAATCTTAGCTTACAGCAGATCGGAGTTCTTGCCCAGAGCCGTGGCATGTCGGCAGCTGAAGTCTCAAAACTTCAGTCCCGGTTGAATCAGGTGCGTATGCAGACAGGTACTGGCGCAGCTGAAACTCAAACCGGAAGTTTGCGGCAGGCAGAAAATATGACAGAAGTAGAAGACGATATGACCCGGGTATCGTCTGTAGAGCAACCTGACAGTCTGCTTCGTGTATTTGGATCAAACCTTTTTCGTGATCGGTCCATAACTTTTGAGCCTTCGGTAAATATTCCAACCCCGGTAGATTATGTTCTCGGTGTGGGTGATGAAATTGTCATCAATATATGGGGAGCTGCGGAGGCTAACTATGAGCTGACCGTTACCCCTGATGGAGTCGTACGCATACCAAGTCTCGGCCCCGTGCAGCTGGCAGGGTTAAGTATTCAGGAAGCGAGAGAACGATTGTTAAGTCGTTTACAGGATATCTATTCAGGTTTGAGGCCTGGTCAGCCTAACAATGCAAATACATACGCAGATGTGTCACTGGGTAATGTCCGCAGTATCAAGGTAACGATTGTTGGAGAAGTCACACAGCCTGGTACGTATACGATATCGTCACTTGCTACTGTTTTTAACGCACTTTATGCTTCGGGTGGCCCTACAAATTCCGGGACGTTTAGAAACATCCAGATCATTCGTGGCAACACGATTGCAGATACACTCGACATCTATGATTTCCTGGTTTATGGTGATCAAAGTGATAATATCCGTCTTCGTGACCAGGATATTATTAAAATTGACCCATATCTCAGCAGAGTTGAACTGAGGGGAGAGGTTAAACAGCCCGCTGTTTTTGAAATAAAAGAAGGCGAGACACTTGGAGATCTTGTAGAATATGCCAGCGGATTTACAGAACGTGCTTTTACAAATAGACTCGTTTTAAGAAGAAATACTGACATTCAGAGAAGCATTTCGGATGTAAGCTGGCCAGAAGGATCAGATCTGGTATTGCAAAGCGGGGATGAGATTCGGGTCGGTGAGTTATTGGATCGTTTTGAAAATAGAGTTTCTATTCGTGGTGCTGTATTTCGGGAAGGTGAGTACGAACTGAATGAAGGGTTGATGCTTAGCGGCTTGATTGAAAAGGCTTCGGGACTGAGAGAGGATGCATACATGGAGCGTGGTGTTATATTCAGAACTCAGAATGATTTAACTGTAAGAACTCTTGCATTTTCAGTTGCTGATGTGATGAATGGAGTATCGGATGACATTTCTCTTCAAAGAGATGATGTTGTGCAGATATCGTCCCTTTTCGATTTACAGGAAGAGTATACAATTCAGGTTAACGGAGCCGTAAATGAAGGCGGAGAGTTTGCATATGTTGAGAACCTCACGATCAGCGATGCCATTTATCTTGCTGATGGGTTCAGGGAATCTGCCGCCCCTTATCGAATAGAAGTGAGTCGGCGTTTGACCAATGAAGACCGATTTGTGAAAGGAAATCAGCTTGCCGAACGGTTTCAATTTGATATTGATGAAAACCTGGAGTTCAAACCTGAAGATGAAGATTTTAAGCTTGAGCCATTTGATCAAATTCTGGTGCGTACGATGCCGAATTACAGGGCACAACAAAATGTGCAGATATCGGGGGAAGTAAATTTTCCAGGCAGTTACGTACTGGAAAACAGGAATGCACGGATAAGTGATCTAATTGAATGGGCCGGGGGTTTATCTGAATTTGCTTATCCTGAAGGAGCCTCTCTTACCAGAAATCCGGATTCCAATGCTCAGGCACTACAGGAACTCGAAGCGGTAGATGAGCAAATCCAGTTCGATACTCGCGGAAACTCAAAGGTGGGGATTCGTCTTGTTGAAATCATGCGTAATCCGGGCAGCGCTGAAGATTTACGGCTGCAACCCGGTGACGTGTTGGAAATACCAACAGAACTGCAGACGGTCAGTGTTGAGGGGGAAGTTCTATTTCCCGTGCAGGTACGATACGAAAAAGGATTATCACTTCGGGAAGCCGTAAGCAAAGCTGGCGGATTTACGAATCAGGCTCTCAAGAAACGTGCGTATGTAATCTACGCTAACGGTGAGGTTGACCGTACCAGGAAGTTCCTGTTTTTCAAGAATGACCCGTCGATTGAACCCGGCGCAACTGTGGTCATACCTTCTAAAGAGGAAGAAGCTGAAATAAGTCCGCAAGAACGAATTGCAATATACTCAACCATTGTATCGATGGCAGCCATTGTGACCAACACTATCTTCCAGATTCGCCGGTAAAAAAAATAAACATTGTATTTCTTTTTACGAAAAGAGTAATTGCTCAATAATCGAACATTTTTTTGATTATGAAACTCCTGACTCTAAGAGAAATACCATGTTTTCTTCCCGTCTCCCGTCCATCATGTCCCTCTAAAAATAAAATGTAAGGCGCAGGTCTCAATTCGCTCATACCCTTAAACATTCTGAAAAAGAGCAGAATGTAATTTATAAATGAGTGCAACTCACCATCAATAACAATTCAAGGGAGAAACCTATGAAACCAATACGACGACCCATTCTACATGTTTTTTTGATACTATTATTACTGCTTTATGTCGGAAATAAACCTGCCACTTCTCAAACGGTCGGAATTCAATCAACCCTATCTTCGACTGAGCTTATCTCGGGGGATTCGATCACACTTACGTTTTCGACTGACACTGCAGCAGATATCTACTTCTTTTCAGCAGAAATTGTATATGACCCTGATCAGCTGGTATTTGTAAATGCCGAAGCAGCCGGAGCCATGTTGCCGGATGG
>CAZVEP010000033.1:0-33126 GCA_964625635.1 uncultured Rhodohalobacter sp. | reverse complement strand
GAATTTTCTGACGAACGCATCAACACGCTGGATGGCGTGAAGATTGATTTTGATGAGGGATGGGTACACTTCCGGAAATCAAATACAGAACCAATTGTTCGCGTGTACAGCGAAGGGAAAAGCGAAGCTGAAGCGAGGTCACTTGCTGACAAAGTCCTTAATGTGATTCGATAGAGCTGCCAGGTCTGGAGTATTATTTCCACATGCAGTTCTTATTACTGACAAATAGAGAGGTCGCAGATTACTGACCTGTCAATTTCGAACGATTGAAATTCTCTATAGTACGCACCCAGCGTACCCGCCCCACCTGGAATATTCAGGTTATCAGAATCGATGGATTGGTTAAATTCTGGTCCATAGTGGATATACCTGAGATAGAATTTATTATCTGGCAGTTCACTGCACCATCGTGCTTCTCGAAGACGAACTGAAATAAGTTGGCGGGGCGTAAAGCTAACTCTTCGCAGATCATTCGACTCTCCGCTCTCACCTCTTTCCGGAATTAGAGTTTGCCAGAGGATCTCGCCATTCCATTCAAACCCAACTTCGGGCTCAAGACCTCCCGTATTAACAGGATCAAAGTCAATATTGACGCGAGTCGTACAGTCCGGAGCTACCGGCAAGACTGACACCTCAGCAAAAGCCGGTGATGTAGCAGTTGCTTTCACTTGCTTGCCTTCAGGGGTTCTTGCAATAACTTCATATGCAGTCTCAGGCTCAATCGGCATGGTGGTTATAAAATTTCGGACAAACACGTTCTGAATATTTATCAGCGTATCATTCAGAATCACCGTTTCAGATGTGCGTTTATTGGTGATGGAAACCGTACCCGTGAATTCCTGTATCTCGTTTTCCAGGATTGGCTGATTTAAGTTTCTGACCCTCAGATAGTTAATTTCAGAATTCAAATCGAGTCCACCGTATATGGAAAATATTCCTCGTTCTGTATCCAAGGGGTCTAACGTATTGTCACAGCCTGTATTCCAAAATACACACAGCAGAGTTACAGCGCACAGCGAAAGGCTGATACGAATATTACTTCCGGTTTTAAAGTTATTTTCTGATTTCAAATGTGCAAAATTCAGTTAGTTCAGATTGGCTGTGAGTGATATATAGGGCATCATCGGGGTTTGATCTACTCTTTGAAGGGTATTCAGGTTATAAAAGAAAATATTGTTCCGGTCATAGATATTATTGGCCCCTATTTTTGCCAACAGAGCAACATTTTCATGAAATCTGAATGTTCGCTCGACTGAAACATCGAGCCTGTGCTGAACCGGCAGCCGCTCGTTAAACGGCTTTGAAAACAGTGTGCGGGCCGTGCCTGCGGTCGTCATAGGATCCTCTTCCGGAACTCTGAGCGACAGGTCAAACCCATACACTTTTGTAAACGGCCGTCCGCTGGAAAATTCCCAGCTCACATTTGTCGTGAAGCCAGGAAAGTCATAACTCCCTATAATATTGAGTTTATGTCGCTGATCGTGCCCGGGATTGTATGAAAATATGTCTTCCTCGACCCAGGCTCCGAGACTTTCACTTACTGCTTCATATTCAACATTGGAATATCCATATGCGGCTTGTCCGTAGAACCTTCCGGCGTCGAGTTCAACCCGGGTATCGAAACCATAGGTAAATCCATCTGCAAGGGCCGTTTCCAGCTCAAAACGTGCGAGGGGAGTCCATCTCGATACAGGAATATTTTGATGATCTTTCACATATCCCTCCAGGTTTAACTCAAACATACCAATATTGATTTCATATCCGGCTATTCCGTGTACTGCACGCGGCTGTTGCTCCTGATACTCATTGGCTTTTATAACCGTAAATACAGTACCGGCATCGCGGGTATCACTAATACCCTCATAACTTTGATAGTAGATTCCGGTTGCAAGACTTACCTCCTGGCCATCATCTTTTCCCCAACTGTATGCCATTCTCAGGCGGGGTTCAAACGTAGGTGATGTTTCTAACGTAAATTGTAATGCAATACCGGGCTGAATCCTGAATCTGTCCGCTATAGAATATTCCATCTGCGCATACGATTTCACCAGGGCTCTATTGGCCTTCAGAGACAGGAAATCAGAAAACCGCTCGGAGAGAATGGTTTCAAACGACCGGAATCCGATAAAAAACCCATAATCCATCGGAAAGTTGAACACATCATCTTTGTGGTCAAATCTGAGAAAAATATCGTTCATGGACGAGAACAGTTCAGGATTGCCATCAATGCGTTCGCTATTGCTGTAACTCATATAGCCGACCGAGACATCAACCGGATAATTGAACCGCTCATCAAATCCCAGGCACCTCACACCGCTCACCGTATTTGACCATGACAAATCGAGATTTCTTGACGGATCGATCTGGCCGCTGTCATAAGTACGGATTGCAGTCACATTGCATGAAACTGACTCTGACTGAAAGGCATATTTTGCTGTAACATCATAGAAATTGAATTCCTGTTTCTCACCGATAATTCTTTCTGCATACCGATCCATGATCGAATATCTGCCCTGGACCATTATCGATTGCCGATCCTTTTTTAACGGGCCCTCATATTGTGCCGACGTTAAATACGGACTCACTGTCACACTTGACTGGTGATGCCTCATGTTGCCATTTCTGAGTGTTACATCAATAATGGCCGAAGTGGCACCTGAATATTCAGCCGCAAAACCTCCGGCGTATAAATCAACTGTTTGTACCATATTTCCAGGAAATGCTGAATACAGGTTGGAAATATGAAATGGCTTGAAAATCTGCATGTTATCGACCAGAACCAGGTTCTGTGATGGATTTCCTCCCCTGATATAAAGGTCACCTCCCCTGTCTCCGGCAGTTACAACTCCCGGCACCGTTTGTAAGTAAGACGAAAGGTCTCCGCCGGCAACCAAACTGGGTATCCTATTAATTTCCTCCGCTGAGATGCTTATGACTCCTACATCACCCGTAGAAATTTGCCGCCGTTCTGTTACAACTACTTCATCAAATTCAGAAGATGCAAAGCGGAGTGTAATCCGGCGCACAATTCGATCTCCATCAGCAATCTGAAGATTCTCGATTAATGTTTCATGCCCCACATAGCTAATGCGAAGGGTGTAATTGCCGGGTTCAATTCTTTCAAATTCGTAACGCCCGTCACTGTCTGTCGCCCCTGCATCAAATAGATCATCGAAGTTATCATCGGTTTCACCATTAAAAAGCAACACATTTGCCCCTACAATCGGATTTCCATCGTCACCTGATATGACGATGACTCGAAATACATTTCTATCCTGAGCCTGAAGCTCTGAAACTGGCAGGTAAATAATAATCAGTAGTACGCAGACGAATACCCTGTTTACAAATTTGGACAAATTATAATCCATCTATGATGATATATGAGCCCGGATTTCGTTTTAGGAATGTCCGGTTTAAGGTTTGCAATTCAAGAGCTCACTTAAATTGATTGACGAATATTTTATTAATGTCAGTCTCAAACGGCGGATAAATTACACCCTTTTCTGTTATAATTGCATTGATATTTTGATGGGGTGTAACGTCGAACGCAGGATTATACGCTTTTGTGCCTTCTGGTGACGATAGCTTATTGTTAAAACTTGTTATTTCTGTCTCATCCCGCAATTCAATATCGATCTGGGAGCCGTCATCCAAGTTCATATCCAGCGTTGAATAGGGTGCCGCAATATAAAAGGGAATTCCGTGTTCTTTGGCTAAAACCGACAGCGCATAGGTTCCGATTTTGTTTGCAGCATCACCATTTTTTGTAATTCGATCAGCACCGGTAATCACCATATCCACCATTCCCTCACTCATCAAAAAACCTGCAGCAGAATCTACAATTAACGAATGCGGAATATTAGCCTTTTGCAGCTCCCATGTCGTCAGCCGTGCTCCCTGGAGCAGCGGCCGGGTCTCATCAACCCATACCTGCTTTACTTTACCACGCTGATGGGCATGAAATATGACCGAAAAGGCCGTTCCATACTGGCCTGTAGCCAACCCGCCTGTATTACAGTGGGTCAGTATCCGAGCGTTATCAGGTACAACGTCAACCCCATTTATTCCAATATTCTTACAAAGCTCCCTATCTTCATTATGGATGGAAACTGCCGTTTCTAAAATCATCTCTTTCAGCTCCGGTATACTCTTTTCTTGATGTTTTTCAACTTTGCCAATAAGTGCATTTAGTGCCCAGGATAGGTTCACCGCAGTGGGCCTTGACGAATTCAAATAATCTGACAAACGCCTGCATTTAGTAAGGAATTCATCATATGAGTGGCCATTGAATTCTTGCAAACCAAGATAAAAGCCATAAGCTCCAGCAATTCCTATGGCCGGAGCTCCACGAACTTTCAGCTGACGAATAGCTTCCCAAACGTCTTCCGCATTTTTTAAATGTATCACCAACTCTTCTTGCGGAAGTTTTGTCTGATCGATGATATACAAGTTATTCTGCTTCCACTCAATAGACTGATACAGGTCGTCGGATAGCTCCATGAATAATGCTTTATTTTATATTACTTCTGATCTGAAGATATTGCTGATTGAATGAAATCAAAAACCGCCGGGCTCCTATCCTTTATCTTCAATCCGTTTGAGAGTGTCTGAGATTTCACGGAGCAGCGGAATAAGCGGATGGTCTTTAGTGGATGTTTGATCATCATCGCTCCCTTGCCGATTAAAGGTAATCTCATCACGCTGTTCTATGACCTTTTGCCGGAAATGGGCAGCGTCAATAATACCCAATAATTTCATATCGGTCATATTTGCAGAGCTATTACCGGCCGTCTCTATCATTAACGAACTCAAGCCAAAGTAACGTAATAACGGCCCTTCTTTAAAAGTGAGATCCTGGATTTTGTCAAGTGGAATGGTTCGTTCCGTTGTGAATAAAACGCCTTTCTTAAAGTGTAGTGCACGTGTGGTCAGCTCGCAATACAGGTTCTCAAAATATTTATTGATATAGTAACGCCCGGCAATCAGCCAAACCGGTATAAGTAAAATACCAGCGACGGTCAATATCATCGTTAAAATAACAATGACATGGATATAGGTTTTGATGCGGGGTTCAAATTTTGCTTCAAGCAGTTGCTGGGATCTGGCTGTTTTTTTGCTCATCGGAATCAGTTTGATATTGGACAATTATCTTCTTTCATGAACCCATCATACTCAATTTATTTTAAATTGTTAACCTGAATTTATCAGTACTCGAAAATTATGTTGAAGTACAGGTATTAAATGTTGATCTCATTATAGCTATTTTCATTACGGACATATGAATGATTTACAGTGTCAACCCTGTTCTATCTGATCAAATAAAACATCTACGTGTTACCTATGAATAAAAAAGCCAAAGCAATTATTGATCAGCTAAATCTGGATCCCCATCCGGAGGGCGGATTTTTCAAGGAGGAGTATCGGAGTGAAGGGGTTATTTACTCAGACAGTGATGAATCCGTTTATCCGGCAGGAAGAAATTTTGCGACTTCTATTTACTATTTACTGGAGGGAACCGACACGTCATCCTTTCACAGGATCCGCTCAGACGAGACCTGGCACTTTTACACAGGTTCATCCGCAACTATTCATGTCATCCATCCTGATTCACTCTATGAAGCTCGTTATCTGGGCCCTGACCTATCAGAAGGACAGTCGTATCAAATAACTATTCCCGGCAGAAGCTGGTTTGGCGTATCTGTGGACAAGATAGATTCATTCATATTGGCAGGATGTACGGTCGCACCCGGTTTTGATTTCAATGATTTTGACATGGGAGATCCCTACAAACTCAAGCAGGCCTTCCCTGAACACACTGCAATTATTGATCAGCTTAGCTAATCAAGAACAAAACTCACGGCTGGTTTGAATTTTCCAGCTCATTCAGTGCTTCAAGCAGTTTATCTGCCCGGACGGATCCATGAGATGCGCTCCAGAATACATCTCCGTCATGAATCACAAGTAGTTGTGGTGATTCATGGCGAACACCGGTTTTAGCCGCAATGGCATTTGAAAGCGGCCTCTGGGCAATTACATTTATTAAATACAGGTCCGCCTTTTCAGCAGCTGATTCCAGATCGCTTTCGAGACTGCTTTTTGCAAACAACGATACAGCACAGCTGTAGCTATGCTTATAAATAACCTGAGGTTTTCCGGATCTCCCCAGTATTTTATCGATTTCGCTTTCAGTTTGCGGCTGTCCCCAAAGAGAACTTTCCTCTTGCGGTCCGCCTATGATATTTCTCAAAGAACCGAATATGCTCACATGCGCCTCACTTTACTTTGATTTACCTTACCAATGATCCGGCTTAAGCAGGCTGGGAATCTGTAAAGTCAAGTCCCTGAAGGGCAACAGCTTCTTCCAGGGCTTCCATGCCCAGACCTTCACGAATAATTTTGGGCGAAGGTCCGGTGAGGTCTACAATAGTGGTTTCATTACCTGAGAGTTCCTGCTGATGGTCAACAACTAAATCAACCAGATTATCAAAACGGCTAAGGTAAAGTTCACGATCACCGCTATCCGGACGACCATTCTCTACGTTGGGCAGTTTTGCTGTTATTGCCATAATGGGCCGGCCCAGTTCCTGTATGGTTTCCAGACAAATAGGATGATTTGGTACGCGTATTCCAACCGTTCGCTTTTTCGGATGAGTGAGCAAACGGGGCACTTCGCGTGTGGCAGGTAATATAAATGTGTAAGGCCCGGGAATAAGTCGCTTGATAAGCTTAAAGTTATCATCGGTGAGATTTGCAAAAGTGGAGACATGTTCCAGGCTGTGGCACATTACCGACAGGTGATCTTTTTTTCCCATCTGACGGATTTTCCTGATACGGTCCATACCGCTTTTGTTTTGATAGTCACAAACCAGGGCGTACTGGCTGTCAGTTGGAATCAGGATCACCCCCTCGTCCAATAACATGTCTACAAGGTCAAATATTTGCTTACGTTTTGGGGTTTCAGGATTGATCTTAATTCGTTCTGACATAGTTAGATAAATTAGATTAGCTTTCGATTTTGTGTATGAGAGTTTGCCGGCTCTATATTGGCATTGTCGGTACACTATAATTATTTATTAATACTACGGATTTATTTGTTTGTCAACGATTAGTTTTTAATCCGTGTTATTTTTACAGTTGAAACAATATAAAAAATAGGAGTTAAATGGAGACAAATATTAAAGCATGGTGGCTTGGCCACTCAGCGTTCAAATTAGAATCACAGAACGGGACAGTCATTTATATCGATCCCTTTTTGTCACAAAATCCAACAACGCCGGATGAGTTTAAGCAGCCGGAAGACGCAGATATCATTTTGCTGACCCACGGGCATGAAGATCATGTTGGAGACACGCTTGATATTGCCAGCAAAACTGGTTGCAAAGTAGTAGCGCAGGTTGAACTATCGCATTTACTGAAGAAACATGGATTGGAAGAAGATCAGCGAATGGAATTTAACAAAGGCGGCACAATCGATTTTGAAGACTTTTCCGTCACACTGGTAAATGCTAACCACAGTTCCTCTTTTAAGGGTGAATATGCAGGAGAGGCTGCAGGATTAATACTATCGTTTGAGGACGATATTGCCTTTTATCACATGGGAGATACCAACATTTTTAGTGACCTCGAAATTTACAGAGAAATTTATCAGCCGCATGTTGTTGCTGTGCCAATGGGTGATCATTACACAATGGGCCCGCAGGAAGCCGCTATATGCTGCGAAATGCTGAATCCCAAATTGGCTCTGCCTATTCACTATGGCACCTTTCCGGTATTAACGGGTGACCCAGAAGAGTTTAAATCATTCACGGAAGAATACTGTGATGCTGAAGTTGCTATTCCCGAGGCCGGAGAGCAATTCCTTGGAAACTAATTAGTTCCCTATAAAATAGTATCAGAAGATGGCCGGTTGCCAAAAGGTATCCGGCCTTTTCTATAATCAAAGAGAAAAATTAGAGCTGAAGGCTTATACGTAAGAATTAAGTATGAAAAAGATAAGCACTCCGGTTACTGACACATACAGCCAGATTGGAAATGTCCACATGGATACTTTTCTGTGGGTTTTAAATTTTCCTGAAAAAGCAAAATAGTAGCTGGTTAATACAAGCGGAACAACAAATGCAGAAAGAATGATGTGACTAATCAGAATTGTAAAATAAACCGGTCGAATCCAGCCTTCTCCCGGAAATGGTGTGTGCCCAACAAAGTTATGATATACCAGGTAGCTTATCAGAAAAAGTGAAGATGTGACAAAAGCAGTTAGCATTAGCTTCATGTGTGTCACATACTTTTTCTTCTTTATTGCCACAAAACCTGACAGTATAAATAAAGTACTCGCGCTATTTAGAAGGGCATTTAATGCAGGCAACTGATTAACCCAGGCAGCGGTGGTTGGTGCTGCCTCCTTATAATATAGCAGCCAAATCAAGAAGAGAAATGCGACAGTACTAATAAGCAGTATCAAACCTATTGCTTTTTTGATACTAACTTCTTTTAAGAACTGAAGTGTAATTTTTTCACTGACTGTTGAATCCATGCTAATAAAACCTGAGTGGTAATGATTTCAAAAATATGCTCAATTTATGGTATTAATCAAGTGGTCGAAATCAACATCTTTATATCAACAGATCGTTTCAAATGATGATAAAGCTGAGAAAGTTTCTGCCAAGGCTTAATTACATCCTTCCTAAATGCAACTCTTTCAATATCGTAGAATAGTAGTTAAATATTAAACCTTTTTGCTTACCGAAGCCTGTTATACCTAAACAAATTTGTATGCTTTTTTTTGCACATTTAATAGATCTGTGCACTATCTTTAAGCCCTTTGGCCAATGAGCGCCGGATGATGGGAGCTGTTCTATTTAGAATGGTTTTAAATACAAACAGTAGCTCATCAGATGTATGTTCATTAAGAAATTTTCGGTACTTTCTGTCCTTAGAAAATTGGCCTCATACTATCAATAACTGGTAATACTTATAACCTTTTATGGCTCAGATTTTTCCAAAGTGGACAAATGAAGCTCCACGCAGAATACTCATTGGCGCAATTATCATTCTCAACGCGGTCGTTTTTGGTGTTTGGTATTTCTTCTCCCCGGAGTTTACCAATGTTGGCTATGCCCCTGAACAACCCGTTCCATATAGTCATCAGCTACATGTTGGTCAGCTTGGAATGGATTGTCAATACTGCCACACGCAGGTGAAGGAATCAAAATATGCAAATATTCCTGCGACTCAGACGTGCATGAACTGTCACAATCAAATTGCTACTAATAGTGATAAACTCGCTCCCGTTCGTGAAAGCTGGGATACAAACCAGCCAATAGAATGGGTGAAAGTTCACATGCTTCCTGACTACGCGTACTTTAACCACTCCGCTCATGTCAATGTTGGCGTGGGTTGTGAATCATGCCATGGCAGGGTTGATCGCATGGAAGTTGTTTACCAGGCAGAACCTTTAAGTATGGGCTGGTGCCTTGACTGCCACAGGGAGCCTGAAAAACACGTACGTCCTGTTGAAGAAGTAACAACAATGGGATATGAAGTTGAAAATCAACTGGAAATGGGTCTTGAGCTTGTTGCTAAACACAACATAAAAGCCCCCACCTATTGCCAGGCCTGCCACTACTAAATTAATCTTTCTGATTCGAACCGTATTTCGAAACTGTTTCAATTAAATATTTTTCCATAACGAATGAGTGATCAAAAGACGAACGATACCACTTACTGGAAAAGCCTCAGCGAGCTCGCCAAGAATAAAGAATACCAGAAATATGCCGAACGGGAATTTGCTGAAGACGCTTCTGAACTAACCGACCAGGTATCACGCCGTAGCTTTCTCCGTGTTATGGGTGCTTCAATTGCACTCGCCGGATTTGCTTCCTGCCGAAAGCCCTATCAAAAAATACTGCCCTATTCACGGCAGCCCGAAGATCGGGTACTTGGTATGCCTTATTTTTATGCCACCAGTATGCCATTTCAGGATACTGTTGCAGGCCTTCTTATTGAGAATACGGAAGGACGCCCTTCCAAGGCTGAAGGAAATGAGCAGCATCCATCAAGTCGCGGGAAAACAAGTATTTACCATCAGGCATCGATTCTTGGGATGTATGATCCCGATCGATCGAGACAGCCTCAAAGAGACGGTGAACAAGTTTCTTACAGTGATTTTGCAGAGTTTGCTGCATCACATTTTTCAGATACAAACAGAAATATCTTATTTATTAGTGAAGCAAGTTCTTCTCCCACACTTCAGCGATTGAAGGACAATACATTGTCTCAATTCCCAAACGCCCAGTGGGTGGTTCACGAACCGTTTAATGACGACAACCGCCTTGAAGGAACGAATATTGCGTTTGGTCAACGGCTCCGTACAGTAAATCACTTTGATGAAGCTAATGTTGTCGTGTCATTTGATGATGACTTCATGACGCCATCAGCACACAAAAATAGTGTGGAAGCAGCCCGTCAGTTTTCTATGGCCAGAAATGTCAGAGAAACTGATGATACCATGAGCCGTCTCTACTCTATTGAGAATTCATATTCTATCACCGGATCTATGGCCGATCACCGGCTCCGGCTAAAGACATCTGAGATTGAAGCGATGGTGTTTGCACTGGCAGCACGACTCTCGCAGGATCTGAATGGACTTAGTGCATTTTCGGGCTATTCCAATGAAATGAGCGGCCATGAGATGATAGAGTCTCTTGCAACAGAACTGCTTGCTCATCAATCAAATTCTATTCTGACAGCCGGTACAGGATTCAGTGCATCTGTTCATGCAGCTATTTCTGCTCTTAACAGCGCACTTGGCAACATTGGCTCAACCGTAACAGTGCACGAGCTTCCTTTCCAGGATGATGCAAATAATACCACTGCTTTTACAGAAGCTGTTGCCGACATTCAGTCCGGAGTATTTGACACTGTTGTTATTCTTGGTTCCAACCCGGTATTCACAGCTGCAGCAGATCTGCAGTTCTCAGATGCCCTGTCCAATATTGAGACCACAATCCATCTTTCTGATTATATAGATGAGACATCGCAAGCCTGCAACTGGCACGTGAATAGGGCTCATTTTATGGAAACCTGGGGTGATGGCCTTGCCTACACTGGTCAGCGATCCATTATACAACCACAGATAGCTCCCCTTTTTGAAGGAGTGAGCGACATCGAGCTGCTACATACTATTATTACGGGTGAAGCCGGCAGCGGTTATGACCTTGTTCGTGAAACGTGGCAGGGTGTGCTTTCCGGTAATTTTGAACAAGAATGGGAGCGTACTCTCCATGATGGCATTGATGATAGCAGCGAAGGATTTTCAGCCGCATCTGTAAGTATTCGATCTGGATTTGGATCAGATATACAGCCTATGCTTGAGTCAAGCACCACTGACGGAATTGAAATTACGATCAAACCTGATCCAACCCTTTTTGACGGTCGATTTGCTAATAATGGCTGGCTTCAGGAGCTGCCCGACCCTATGACGAAGATTACCTGGGATAACGTGGCACTGATGAGTCCATCCACGGCTGAATCCCTAGGACTGCCAAAAGAACGGGCATTTAACAGCAGCGACGTTCCGATTGTACGTATTGAAACAAATGACGGTACGATCGAAATTGCCGCCTGGGTTCAGCCAGGACATGCTGACGAATCTATTACACTTTATGCCGGCTATGGCCGAAATACAATAGGCCGGGTAGCAGATGGTGTTGGAGTTGATGTATATCCGCTTCGAACTACGAATGCACCTTATTACAGAACGGCAGACGTATCTGCAACGGGCCAGATGTACGAAATTGCCTGTGTGCAGGATCACAACAGTATTGAAGGTCGCGATATGGTTCGTGAAGCCACGCTTGACGAATATCGTGAAAATCCGAATTTCTCCTCTTATGAGAGTTTCCACGGATATGAAGTGCCCGGTATTGAAGAAGCCGAGCATGAAGGAGATTCAAAAGGCCCCATCTCTCTGTTTGATGAGAATTATGGGCCTGATTACCAGCCACAGTGGGGTATGGCGATTGACCTGAACACCTGCTTTGGGTGCGGTGTCTGTACCATTGCCTGCCAGGCTGAAAACAATATTCCGGTTGTCGGCAAAAGAGAAGTAAGCCGGCGACGAATTATGCACTGGATCAGAACTGATCGCTATTATGAAGGCGATGAGGACAACCCGGGTGTATATCACCAGCCAGTGCCCTGTATGCACTGCGAGCTTGCTCCCTGCGAGCAGGTTTGTCCTGTAGCAGCAACGGTTCACAGTGAAGACGGCATGAATCAAATGACGTATAACCGCTGTATCGGAACCCGTTATTGTGCGAATAACTGTCCATTTAAGGTGCGACGGTTCAACTTCTTCCATTACTCTGAAGAGTACCTGACAACAGGTGACGATCCTGAAATCATTCAAATGGCGATGAATCCTGAAGTAACGATTCGTTTCCGAGGTGTAATGGAGAAATGCAGCTATTGCGTGCAGCGTGTCAATCGAGCGAAAATTGAAACCCGAAAAGAAACCGGTTCAAGAAAACCGGCAGATGGCACTGTAAAAACGGCCTGCCAGCAGGCATGCCCTGCCGATGCCATTACATTCGGCGATCTGACCGACAGAAACAGTGTTGTGTCGCAAACCAAGATGAATGAGCGTAATTATGTGATGCTCGAGGAGCTAAACGTACGACCGCGGACATCTTACCTTGCCAAACTTCGTAACCCGAATCCTGAATTGACATAATTCAACCAAGATATTTAATCGCAACAACTACAACATGAGCAAAACGTACGACTACGTTCCTGAACCAGCACTGGTAAAGGGGAATCACGATTTTAGCAGTATCAACTCCCTGATCACAGATATCAATCTGCGGCCAACGCCGAAAGGTTGGTATATAGCCTTTGGTCTGTCTAACATTTTACTGCTTGTCCTCCTTGGATCTATTGCCTACCTGATATGGGAAGGAACAGGAATCTGGGGACTTAATCAGCCTGTTGGATGGGGCTGGGCAATTATCAACTTCGTTTGGTGGGTTGGTATTGGTCACGCAGGGACGCTTATATCAGCGATTCTGTTCCTTTTCCGCCAGGATTGGAGGACGGCAATTAACCGGTTTGCGGAGGCAATGACCATCTTCGCGGTGATGTGTGCGGGTATTTTCCCCGCTATTCACGTGGGTCGTATCTGGGTTATTTACTGGGTATTCCCTATTCCCAACTCCATGGCGATGTGGCCGAACTTTAACAGCCCGCTCCTTTGGGACGTGTTTGCGGTTTCAACGTATTTTACTGTTTCCCTTCTTTTCTGGTATGTAGGTCTTGTACCTGATTTTGCAACGCTCAGAGATCGCATTAAAAGTAAATTTGGTAAAATTGCTTACGGAATTGCAGCTCTCGGATGGAGAGGCAGTAACCGCCACTGGTGGAATTATGAAAAAGCCTACATGATTCTTGCCGGGCTTGCCACTCCCCTTGTACTTTCAGTTCACACTATTGTATCATTTGACTTTGCAGTGTCGATCATTCCCGGCTGGCACACAACTATTTTCCCACCTTACTTTGTTGCAGGAGCCGTATTTTCTGGTTTCGCAATGGTTCTTACGCTTATGATCATCTGCCGTAAAATTTATGGCCTCGAGGACATCATGACGGATGATCATATCGAGAAAATGAATCTTATTATATTGGTGACGGGCTCGATGGTTGGTTTTGCCTACCTGATGGAGTTCTTTATCGCATGGTACGGGCAGGTTGAGTACGAGAAAGCAATTTTTATTATTCGAGCAACAGGTCCCTACGCGTGGGCTTACTGGATTATGATAACATGTAATGTGCTGTCACCACAGTTTTTCTGGTCGAAGAAGCTTCGCCGTAATGTCGCTTTCACATTCTTTATATCGATCGTTGTAAACATTGGGATGTGGTTTGAGCGGTTTGTAATTACCGTAAGTTCACTATCCACAGATTACCTGCCGTCATCCTGGGGTTATTTCTCCCCAACCATATGGGATGTATTAACTTACGTTGGTACATTTGGCCTTTTCTTTACATTCTTTCTGCTGTTCCTTCGCTTTATGCCGATGGTTGCAGTTGCTGAACTTAAAGGTGCGATGCCTCAGGCAGATCCACACAATTACGATCCTGAAACACGCGACTATGCGCCTCAGGAAATCGAGATTCCGGAACCAAATAAAGAGTCTGTATAATCATGAGTACTGAATCTTCAGAAAATAAACTTTATGGGATACTGGCTGAAGTCAGGAATCCCAAAGAACTGATTGATATTGCCCGAACCGTTAATAAGAATGGCTATAAGAAGTACGACACTTTCAGCCCGTTCCCTATTCACGGTATCGACAAGGCGATGAGCCTGCAAAAATCAAAACTTGGCTGGATAGTGCTAAGTCATGGTCTTATCGGATTAACCGGGGCCCTGTCTATGATCTATTTCATGATGGTTTACGATTATCCGCTGAATATTAGTGGTAAATCTCTGATGAACGTACCGGCATGGATTCCGGTCACGTTCGAGCTTACCATTTTGCTTTCAGCATTTGGCGCGGTGTTTGGGATGTTTTTCCTTAATGGACTTCCCAAGTTGAATCATCCGCTTTTCAGTTCAGAAAACTTCAAGAAAGCTACAAACGACGGATTTTTTATATGCATAGAAGCTGACGATCCTCAGTTTGACCCAGAAAAAGTACAGCATCTGCTGTCAGTAGCCGGTGCAACCAATATCGAAGAAATTCATGATGACGCCTGAAATTATTGAATACCTTATAAGTAGATCGACTTAATTATGAAATTGTCAACATCACGTATAGCAATCCTGCTTTTTACTTCTCTGCTGCTGATGTCTTGTCGCGGCCAGCTGTCTGAAAAGCCGCCGATTAGTCCGCAACAGAATATGCAGTTCCAGAACAGGTTCAATGCACAGGAAAAGAACGAGTTTTTTGCAAATAACATGTCAATGCGTCCGCCGGTTGAAGGCACGATTGCACGCGGCAAGCTCCGTCAGAATCCTGAAGTTTATGAAGGACGTACCGAGAACGGTGAGTTTGTAACTGAGATTCCCTTTGAAGTCACACGATCATTCCTATACCGCGGTCAGGAACGGTATGACATCTTTTGTACGCCTTGTCATGGTAAGCTTGGCGATGGTCAGGGTATAATCATGACCGGCCAGTACGGCTATGTTCCTGCACCAAGCTATCATCGCCAGGCCAGCTACGACATGACTGACGGAGAGTTTTACTCAGCAATTACTGAGGGAATCCGAAGTATGCCTGCATATAACACACAGATTGAGGTAGAAGACCGATGGGCAATTGTTGCCTACATACGAGCGCTACAGAGAAGCCAGAACGTACCCCGTGAAGAAATTGAAGAATACGATATTGATCTTGCTCAGCTTCAAACAGAATATGAAGCACTGATGGAGCGTCAGGAAGCCATAGCCGAAGCTCAGGCCGCATCAAGCGGACAAGAAGAGATTTCTGCAGCACGTGGTGAGCGTCTCTATACTGCAAATGCATGCCAGACCTGCCACTCTCTTGATGGCTCACAGCTTGTTGGGCCAAGTTTTGCGGGTCTCTACGGCGCTGATCGTCAGTTTGCTGACGGTACAACCGGGGTAGCAGATGAAGATTATATTTCAAATTCAATTATCAATCCTGCTGACAATATAGTTGAAGGCTACAATAATGTAATGCCTCCCTACAATTACTTGTCAGATGGCGAAATTCAGTCGCTGATTGAATTCATCAAAGAACAATCAGATAACTAACGAACAGCGAAAGACCTTACTCAATGGCTTCACATAGTCCACAATTAACAGATTCTGTTCAACTTCCTTCACAGGTTGACCTTACCAAGACGTTTTTTGGAATTGGCGCCGTAGGATTAATTGCCAGTTTTGTTGGATACTTTTTAAATCCATACCAGTTTTTCTATTCCTATCTCACAAGCTTTACTTTCTTTACAAGCTTTGCTCTCGCCTCCATGATTATGGTGATGATTCATCATATCACTAAATCTTCCTGGGGAACGGTTCTCCGGCGAATACCTGAAACGATCTCATCCAATATCTGGATTTGGGCCATTTTCTTTATCCCTATACTTCTTGGTATGACCACCCTTTACAAGTGGACAAGCACTGAATATGTGATGGGAGACCCTATTATGATGGGGAAAATACCTTATCTGAACGAGCCCTTTTTTGTAATTCGTCAGTTTATCTATTTTGGAATCTGGGGATTCCTGGGCTATAAGCTCCATAAAGTGTCAATCGAGATGGATAAGACGAATGACTGGGGACTCACTGCCCTGCTTCGTAAAATCAGTGCACCCGGCATTCTTATATTTTCAATTACGGTTGCATTTGCAAGTTTTGACTGGCTGATGTCGCTCGATGCTCACTGGTTTTCCACCATGTTTGGTGTATATTTCTTCGCGATGAGTTTCCAGGCCCTCTTCCCTGCCCTCATTCTAATTACATTCTGGCTGCATAAAAATGGCCTGTTGAAAAACACCATTACCAAGTCTCATATTTATGATCTGGGCGCATGGTTCTTTGGGTTCACTGTCTTTTATGCGTACATCGCATTCAGTCAGTTTCTGTTAATCTATTACGCCAACATTCCTGAAGAGACACTCTGGTTTTATCACAGACTTGAAGGAAGCTGGGCAATCATTACTTACAGTCTTATTGCATGCAGGTTCGTCATTCCGTTTGTCATTCTGTTGAACCGCGACAAAAAACACAATAAAACCCTTCTGATAACTGTTTCTGTCCTGATTATAGTGATGCATCTTATCGAGCTTCACTGGATTGTAATGCCGGTACTGCACTATAGTGGAATATCTGTCAGCTGGCTTGATATTACCACACTAGTCGGTCTTGGCGGTATTTTTCTGGGACTATTTTTCCGGCGATTGCGAAATCACAAAATCGTACCGGTCAACGACCCAACCCTGGCCGATTCTCTTGATAAGCACTACCATCAATAAACACCCTGAATATCGAAAGCTGATATGAGTAACGATTCTAAAAAATTTACGCTCGAAGAAAAGACAAGGATTGCTCTTAAGGCCGCATCAGGGGATCGCGGTACAATGATTAATCTTGCAGAAAAAAATGACGTATCTGTAGAAGAAATTGAAGAATGGATACGCGAAACCGGAGTGTCTAACGTTACTTCAAGCTCAACCGACGCTGATGATGAGGAATCACTATCGGTCATTGCAACCGAAGACTTTGCAAATGATTATGAATTTGGCGCAACGCCGGACAAATTAAACTATAGCCGGCTTTTCTTCTGGACAATTTTCGGTACCGTTGTCATTCTGTTATTTATCGTTGCTGTTTTTAACGTTTACGATTACACGTATGATGGTGTGAACCAACAAAGTGCAGAAGAAAGCTTGTATTACGATATTGATCAGCTTGAAGCTTCCAGTTCCGAACAGCTCAATTCATTTGGAGTTGTGAATCCGGAGGAAGGCATTTATAGTATTCCTATCGACAGCGCAATAACTAAAATTGCACAAGAATCAGAATAGAGGTTTACATTTTATGAAATATACACTGAATATCCTTCTGGTTATTTCAGTGTTTCTATCTGTTGATTCAGCCTTCGGGCAGCTCAACAGTGGAAAACCTGCTAAGATCGCTGATGTAGGTATCGAAGAGAAATTAGGCGAATCGATCCCAATGGATCTTACATTCGCTAATTCTTCCGGAGACTCAGTTTCGATAGGAGACCTTATTGAGGAAGGTAAGCCAATTCTCTTGAACCCACTTTATTATGAATGCCCTACCCTGTGCGGGTTGGTCCTTGATGCTGTATTTAATGTTGTAGAAGACCTGAAATGGAATCCGGGTGATGATTACACTATCATCTCATTCAGTATTGATCCGGACGAGACACCTTTTCATGCCGATTCAACCAAAAACATCATCATAAATGATCTGGACAGACCGGGTGCAGCTGATGGATGGCATTTCCTCACCGGAAATAATGAATCAATACAAGCTTTGACAAATGCTGTTGGTTTCAACTACAGCTATGACGAGCAAACAGATGAGTATATGCACATGGCCGGCATCATGCTCATCAGTCCGGAAGGCGTGATTACACGCTATCTGTACGGACTGAATATGAGGGAGTTCGACCTTCGGAATGCGCTCTATGAAGCCGCAGATGGAGAGATCGGATCGACCCTAGAACAGGCTCTTTTATACTGTTATACCTATGATCCGTCTTCGCAAAGTTATGTGCCCGTTGCGATCAACATAATGAAGCTTGGCGGCTTGGCTACGATGCTTATTCTAGGTATATTTCTAACTATTTTATGGAGGCGCAACAGCGGCACTTCAGAACCACCAAAAATTGAAATTCAGAAATGAATAGACTTACTGATTACATGCTCCCGCCGGCCCGTAGCACACTGGCCTCAGAAACGGATGCATTGTTTCATTTCATCAATGTGACCAGCATCATTCTCCTCGTGGGAATTACATTTGCAATTCTCTATTTCGCGTGGAAATACCGCAGGAAATCCGACGATGACGTCACTCCTGTAATCACGCACAACAACAAACTTGAAATTACCTGGTCAGTTATTCCACTTATCATGGTGATGATCGTGTTTGGATGGGGTTTCTCAGGATATATGAACCTGGTAACGCCTCCTGATGATGCTTATGAGATACGTGTTGAAGGCGCAAGCTGGAACTGGCGGTTCTTTTATGAAAACGGAGCCACCAGCGTGAATGAACTCAATGTTCCGGTCGATCGACCAATTAAGCTTATCATGAGCTCTACCGACGTTATCCACTCATTCTACGTACCTGACTTCCGTGTGAAGCGAGATGTGCTTCCTAATAGGTATTCGTCCATTTGGTTCGAAGCCACCGAAACAGGAGAATCACACATATTCTGTACAGAGTATTGTGGTACTCAACACTCCAATATGGACGGAACCGTAAACGTGATGAGTCAGGACGAATTTGATATCTGGCTTGAAGCCGGTAACGCAGTGGATGAGTCTGTTCCACCGGCAGAGCGTGGTGAAGCTCTCGTAAGCCAGAACGGCTGTAATGCCTGTCACTCAGCAGACGGCTCCAGTGGCGTGGGCCCCAGCTTTGCAGGTTTGTGGGGAAGTGAGCGAACGTTTCAAAATGCCGATCCTGTTACTGCAGATGAAAACTACATTCGTGAAAGTATCCTACAGTCCAACGCAAAAGTATTGGAAGGATATGATCCGGTGATGCCTTCCTATCAGGGTGTTATCAATGATCAGCAGATCAGTGATATCATTGAGTACATTAAAACATTAGAATAAGAAGTATTATGGCTACAGCAGAAGCATCAAATATTAAAAGACTACAAGTTAAGCGATTCAAGCCGGACGAGTCTCCCAAAGAGCACTATCTGAATGCTGAAAAAGGGCTCTGGTCGTGGCTGACAACAGTAGATCACAAGAGGATCGGTTTGATGTATCTCGGATCTATTGCTCTTTTCTTCCTGATCGGCGGTATTCTTGCTCTCGTTCTAAGAACTGAGCTGCTCACCCCTACCCGTTCATTCATTGAGGCTGACACCTACAATCAGATCTTTACCCTTCACGGGGCGATCATGATTTTCTTCTTTTTGGTTCCGTCAGTTCCTGCGGCGCTTGGAAACTTCATTTTACCTCTGCAGCTGGGGGCCAAAGATGTAGCCTTCCCCCGTCTTAACCTCGCGAGTTTCTACATTTATACAATTGGTGCCATTTTTACACTTATTGCAATTTTCACCGGCGGAATCGATACAGGATGGACATTCTACACGCCATATAGTGCAGAAACAAGCACAAACGTGATGATGATGACGCTCGGTATCTTTATACTCGGGTTCTCGTCAATTCTAACAGGTGTTAACTTTATTGTTACTATCCACAAAATGCGGGCTCCTGGACTCACCTGGAATAAGCTTCCGCTAAATATCTGGGCGCTTTATGCAACCAGCATTATCCAGGTGCTTGCAACGCCGGTACTTGCGATTACAGTTCTCCTTCTTGCGATGGAGCGCGCACTGGGAATCGGTATATTTGACCCTGCACTGGGTGGTGACCCGGTTCTTTATCAGCATTTCTTCTGGTTCTATTCACACCCCGCCGTGTACATTATGATCGTTCCCGGTTTCGGCGTGATATCAGAAGTGATCTCAACATTTTCCAGAAAAACAATCTTTGGATACTGGGCGATTGCACTCTCCTCACTGGCGATTGCATTTATCGGTTTCCTTGTCTGGGGACACCATATGTTTACAGCCGGGCAATCGTCACTTGCCAGTATGGTATTCTCTTTTCTTACATTCTTGGTCGGAATCCCAACCGGTATAAAAATATTTAACTGGCTGGCAACCATGTACAAGGGGTCCATCGACATGAAAACACCCATGCTGTATGCCATGGTGTTTCTCTTTCTGTTTACCATCGGTGGTTTTACAGGCATTATGCTCGGCGCACTGGTTGTAGATATTCACCTGCATGATACATACTATGTAGTTGCCCACTTCCACTATGTAATGATGGGCGGTATGGTGATGGCATTCCTCGCCGGAATTCATTACTGGTGGCCAAAAATGTTTGGTAAAATGTATAGTGAGTTCTGGGCAAAAATTGCTTGTGGGATTATTTTTGTCGGATTTAACATGACGTTCCTGCCTCAGTTTATTATGGGTGCTCAGGGAATGCCCCGGCGTTATTACAACTACATTGACCAATTTCAGCCATTCCATCAATTTTCTACAATGGGATCCTACGTTTTAGGTGTTGGATTTCTTATTATTGCCGCGTACTTGATTCACTCTTTGCTGAGAGGCAAAGAGGCCGGGTCAAACCCTTGGGGTAGCCGTGCGCTCGAATGGCAAACATCTTCGCCAGCGCCTCATCATAATTTTGAGCATACGCCGGTAATCATCAACGGTCCTTATGACTACCATAAACCGATGGCAGAATTCCAGCTTGGAATTGCACACTCGCATAACGGACACCACGAAGGTGAAAAAGTAGACGTTGAAACAACAACAGCTCAGGAAAAAGCATAAACCATACGTAAACAGATGTCAGATCCTTCTGCAGTTAAAGGTAAACCGAAACACGTAAAGCACTACTTTGTTGATTCTGATCAGCAATTTGAAGCCTCGAAAATGGGCATGTGGGTGTTTCTTGTTACAGAAATTCTCTTTTTTGGCGGCCTTTTTGCCGCTTATATTGTGTATCGATCCTGGTATCCTGACCTTTACCTCCAGGCATCTACCGAGCTGGACACTTTTTGGGGAGCTGTGAACACGGCTGTACTGATTGGTAGTTCACTAACGGTTGCTATGTCTATCCGGTCAGCCCAGCTTAATCAAATCAAAGGTTTAATTACGAACCTTTATATCACTATAAGCCTGGCATGTGTGTTTATGGTGATTAAGTTTTTTGAGTATACGCACAAGTTCGACAAAGGAATTTTCCCCGGCGAGTATTATACATACGAGGGAATTGCTCACGAGAAAGCCAACATCTTCTTTAGCATCTACTATATGATGACGGGGCTTCACGGAATTCACGTGATCATTGGTATCGGGCTGATGTTGTTTCTTGTCGTAAAAGCCAAGAAAGGAGCCTTCAGCGCTGAATACTATACCCCTGTTGAGATTACAGGCCTGTATTGGCACCTTGTTGACGTGATCTGGATTTTCTTATTTCCACTACTTTACTTAATCGACTAAAAATTTATTACTTCCTGTTATGAGTGGACATCACATTTCTTCCGCTAAATTTTTATGGGCCGTTGGATCGTCTCTCTTCGTGCTTACTTTTTTGACAGTCGCGGTAACCTGGTTTCATATTCCTGGACCATGGAATATTATCGTTGCTATCGGAATCGCTGTAGCAAAAGCGATGATTGTAGTAGCATTTTTTATGAATCTATGGTGGGACAGTAAATTCAACTCGATGTTATTTGTAATGTCAATCATATTTTTTCTGCTTCTGATTGGTATTACACTTCTTGACACACTATACAGAGTTGATCCTGTACCTTCGTTTTAACGTTGTTATACGATAGCAGAATCAAAAGCCGCATCTTTAAAATGCGGCTTTTTTTATATCTACCCCCGAAAGGTTATTTTAAGAATGTTATATGTGTTGTTCTTCACTCCGGTTACTGGTACGATATTGATAAGCTTGTATATTACCAGCGACGGCTTATAAGCACACTACAAAATTACTAGAATCACATGCCAGACAAATCAACTACCAAAAATACCACGACAATTGGCAACCTCGAACTCTATAGCATTGAGACAGGGCGATTCCGGCTTGATGGAGGTGCTATGTTTGGCGTTGTTCCAAAAACCCTCTGGAATCGAAAAATCGAGAGTGACGATAGTAACAGGATTTTGATGGCTACCCGCTGCCTTCTCATCAAATCAAAAACATCCGGAAGGATTTATCTTGTTGATAACGGTTGTGGTGATAAGTTTGATGACAAGATGCGTCAGATTTACTCTCTTAATTATAAGCACAGTGAGCTTGAGCGATCATTAGATGCTATTGGTATTTCACCGTCTGACATCACCGATATGGTATTTACCCATTTGCATTTCGATCACTGCGGCGGCACCACTTCCTACGATGAGCAGGGAAACCTGAGGCACCGATTTGAAAATGCCACATACCATGTAAACAAGCGGCATTGGCAAGCAGCAACAAATCCTAATGCCCGTGAGAAAGCAAGTTTTCTTCCTGAAAATATACATCCCATCGGCGAAAGTGACCGTCTGAATTTGGTCGAAGACAGCCATACATTTGAAGAAGGATTCACAACTATTGTTATGAACGGCCATACCATTGGTCAGCAACTTCCCTTACTGCACGACTCAGACAAAACAGTTGTATATGGAGCCGATCTGTTGCCAACACATGCGCATGTGCCGCTTCCATGGGTGATGGGTTATGATATGTTTCCATTGCAAACGCTTCAGGAAAAAGAATCGTTTTTAAAAGAAGCTGAAAAGAGTAACTGGTATGTTTTCATGGAGCATGATGCATATAATGAAGTGATTACCATCAAAGAGAAGGACGGGAAGTTCTCAGCTGATGAATCGTTCACATTAAAAGACCTTCTATAATTTAAGACGGTCTAAGGAGTTATTACCCCAGCATCCCGTTTGCATTAATTTTTTGAATAATTTTGATGGCCACTAATATCCCAAACGATTCTGTTTCAACTCTGCAGCGACTGCAGAATATTCTAAATACTGCCTATTCCAAAGTAAAAGCAGGCAGGCGAATTAGTGCCATTCTCTTCTTTTTCTGTTTTCTGATAGTTGGTTTCCTCGCCCTTTCAGCAATCGAAGCTTCTTTTTATCTCTCATCCTCTGTAAAAATATACGCGACCTCTGCTATTGTAGCAGTTGCCCTGCTGGCTGTCTATGGAATTATCAGAAGTTTCAAAAAACCGTCCCGGTCACAGTTCATTAATCAATATCTGACTACCCGTGGGAAAAAGGGTGAAAAGATTCAAAGTGCTATCGACCTTTTTAAAAACAGTGAACAACAAGCATCTATATTTTATGATGCAGCACTTGAATCAAACCTTCAGGGTATTGACACACCTGTCTTTAAATCAGATCTCTCACAATACCTGAAAAAACAGCGGTATTTTAAACTACTGTGGGTTTCAACCACAGGTTTGCTGGCTGCCATTATTGGTTTTGTGCTTATGCTCTCATTCTCGCCTGATAGCATGAACCGAACAGCACAGATTTGGGAGACTTTTGAGAAGCCAAATCCATTTCTTTATACCGTAACTCCGGCTTCAGCTACTGTTGAGCAGGGCATTACTATTACACCATCCATCACATTTACCGGAGAGGAAACACCCGAAACCGTTACGCTCGCATTTAAGACAGATGTTGAAGATGGCTATAGAAAGAGGCCGATGGAGCGGATAGATCCTCAGGTTCAGGTATTTGAGTCAGGAGAAATAGACGTTACGAACTCTCTTAGCTATTACATCGAGATGGATGAGTTTCAGTCTGAACTTTTCAGGCTCGATGTTGAAGTTCAGCCCAGATTTGATACACTCCTGGCCACTGTTACCCCACCTACATATACGCAGATTCCGCCACGAAACCTGGAATATCCATTTTTAAACATCAGTGTGTACCCCGGCTCTGAAATCAATTTTAAAGGCACATTTAATAAGCCCGTTCAATCACTTTTACTCCTGTCACAAGCTGATAGCCTGGCGTTTCCCAAAAGTGACCCGGATACTCTCCGCTCATTTGAAGCAGACATCTCCCCTGTAGCCAGTGATACCATTACGTTTGCCATGGAAGATTATGACGGTTTGACTAATCAGAATGCATTCAGGACGATTATACGAATAAATGAAGATGAAGCACCGACAATCGTCATCCGCGAACCCTCTGCCAGCGTGATGATGAATGAACCCGGCGAACTCGATATTGTTTACCAGGCAACTGATGATTTCGGTATTGAAAGAGCCGAACTCAACTGGGAACTTCGCAGAGCATATGTGGACGAACCGGAACGAGCCCGAATTCGACTTACGACTCCCCAGAACGGACGAATCTCACGATATACCTGGGATCTGGCAGAGATTGGCTTGCGTCCGAGGGATGAAGTCAGGTTTACCATACGTGCGATGGATAATGACCAGTTCTCAGGCGGAAAATGGGGCCAATCAAAGGAAATTGTAGTACAAATCCCGTCTCTCGCAGAATTTTTTGAGGATATTGATGAGAAAGAACGCGACGTTCAAAGCGAGCTGGAAAATGTGTCTGAAAGCTTCGATCAGATGGAACAGGAGTACGAACGATTTATGGAGAAACTTCGCAATAACCCGGAAGGTGGCTTTGAGGAACAGGAAATGCTGGAAAGTGTTTCCGAAAAGCAGAAGCAGATTGATGAAACCGTTCAGGAACTACAGGATCAGTTTGACGAGCTAAAGAAAGAAATGGAACAGAGTCAGTCCGTCTCAGAAGAAACCCGCGAATCCTATCGTGAACTTCAGCAGCTTATGGAAGAGCTGGATGACCCCGAGCTGCAAAAAGCCCTGGAAGAACTGCGCGAAGCGATGGAAAACATGAATCCCAGCCAGATGGAAGAGGCTTTGGAAAATGTAAGTTTCAATGAAGAACTCTACAAAGAACGGCTTGAGCGTACAAAAGAGCTTTTCAAAACACTGAAAATGAACAGTGATCTCAATAAACTGGCAGAGCAATATGAAGATCTTGCCAAGCGGGTCAACAATGAAGAAAATGAGTCGCTGGAACAGCTCGATCAGGAGATGGAAACAGCTCGCCAGGATATGGACCGGGTATCAGATCAACTCGAAAAGCTCGATCAAAATCCTCCGAAACGTGCAGCTGAACGTCTTAAGCAGATTAAAGAAGAAGCTCAGCAAGAGCTGGATCAAATCAAAGAACAGGCTGATGAGATGCAGCAAAATGCTTCTGATCAAATGCAGCAGGGTGAACAGAGTCCTTCAGAACAGATGAAGCAGCAACAGCAGCAGATGAGCCAGCAGCTTCAGCAGCAGGCAGAAAACATGCGCCAGATGCAGCAACAAATGAGTGGTGAGCAGCTCCAGGTGAATATTATTGCCCTCCAGCGGGCACTTTACACCCTTCTCGAGCTGTCGGATACGCAAGAGTTTCTTACACAGGATGCCCAGGAAACAGCTCACAGAAGCCCTGGATACGTGGGCCTTGCCCGTGAACAAAATTACGTTCAGGATCAGTTTACAAGTGTTGCCGATTCCATTTTTCAGATATCATCAGAAATACCCGGCGTACCCAATCAAATCAACAGAAAAAAAGAAGAGGTTGAACGCTCTCTGAAAAACTCAGTTGATGAAATGGCTGAACGTAATCAGCGCGGTGCAACCATCGCATCACGTGAGTCGCTCGGTGGAATAAATGATCTGTCCTCACTCATCGCATCTCTCATCGATCAGTTAATGAATCAAAGCGGCGGATCAGGAGCCGGCGGAAGTATGTCTATGCAGCAGATGATGGAACAGATGCAGGAGATGTCGGGCAATCAGCAACAGCTCAATCAGCAGCTTCAGCAGATGGTAAACGACATGCAGGGAGATCGTCTCAGCAGAGAACAGAGTGAACGTCTTGATCAGCTGGCCAGACAGCAAAATGAAATCCGGAAACAGCTTCAGGAGCTACAGAGAAGTGGTGCTCTTAAAGATGGTGACCGGATGATGAGTGAACTGCAGCGTATGATGGACGAAATGGAAGACAGTATCAATGATATGCGAGGCGGAGTTACTGACGACCTGATGATCGAGCGCCAGCAAAACATTTTATCACGTATGCTAAGTGCGGAAGACGCTATGGAGCAGCGCGGCGAGGATGAAGAGCGTGAAGGCTCTGAAGCTGATCAGCGTAATTATGACCTTCCGCCTGATATGACGCTTGAAGAACTCCAGCAGGAAATAAGGTCGCGTCTGCAGGATCCTGACTATACGCGATTCAGTGAAGAGTATCAGAAGTTAATTGAACTTTATTTTGAACGTATCAGGCGCATGAATGAAGAGGTTCTGCCAAATTAAAGCCACCATTTTCATAATAAGCTATGAGTGACAAAACGCAAGATCTGCTCGACGATTTGATAACGTTTCTTGAAAGCGAACGCGAGATGTATGGCCCCTTTTCAGTCAATACAGATACTAAAAGTAAGCAATCGGGTGATACCTCAAACGCACGGGCAGAATCAACTGCAGACAGCGATTCCAATAAACCTTCTTTAGACACTCCGGAATCAACAGCCGAAACAGATCCATCACCCACTCCCCTTAGTCTCGAACAGAAATTAAAAAAATGTGGGACACTTGACGAACTGAGAAATTTCTGTGAATCATCTGAAGAGTTAAAGACCGACCTTGAGGGAACCAACCTTGTTTTCGGGGTTGGCAATTCAAATGCCGACCTGATTGTGATTGGTGAAGCCCCCGGCTTTAATGAAGATAAAGAGGGCGAGCCCTTTGTGGGCGCGGCTGGGCAGCTTTTAAATAAGATTCTGAAAGCAATAGAGTTTGACCGGCAGGATATCTATATCGCCAACATTCTGAAGCATCGCCCGCCTGATAATCGGAATCCCACCTCAGAAGAACGCGAGCGAAGCCTCCCCTTTCTTGAGCGGCAGATAGACCTCATTTCCCCTAAAGTCATTCTTTGTGTCGGAAAAATTTCAGGTACAACACTGCTCGGGAAAGACCAGGCTCTAAAAAATATGCGAGGACAATTCTATGACTATCGCGGGGCAAAATTAACGGTGACCTACCATCCTGCTGCACTGCTTCGTAACCCAAACTGGAAACGACCGGTTTGGGAAGACGTTCAGGAAGTCAGGAAAAAGTACGATGAATTGGGCGGAACACCTTAACATATCAACCTGCATAGGAATATTCGGTGAGGATCGTAGCTTACCACCTTTCAAATTAAGGTAGCCAAAAGAGTGAGTCTACTTACGCCCCCCTTTTAAGGACTGTATCAGCCGTAAACATTAAATCCTCATTACGACAGTCCAGACTTATTTACGGCTCTATAAGTTCTGAATCATATACTTTCACATCGGCCCACAGAGAATTATAGGTGTCGACAAACTCCAGATGATCGGGATGCTCATCATACGTTTTGTAGTCCTCCATGGTCTCAAACCACGTAAATATTGAGTAACCAAACGAATGGTCAGTTACATCCCGTGACTCCGTATCACCAGGTACACCAAGTTCCGATTTATAGATCGATTCTATTTCCAGCAGCTCTTTGAGGCCTGATTCAAAATCCATTCTTTGTTCTTCAGTTACTTCATCATTCATGTAAAAATAGACCGTGTGCTGCAGCATGCCTTCTGTATTTTCAGTAGTAGTATTTATCGTTTCTTTGTCTCTTTCCTCAGTTTGGATGCATCCAGTGGCAACTAAAAGCAACATCAATCCGGCGATCGATTTCGTTAGTTTTCTCATAAGCTTTAACCCTTTGTCTTTTTTAATGTTAGAGTGGAACATATACTTTTTGAGACTTCTTTTCAGTACTAATATAAATCCTCATATCAATAAAAATATTCAAGTTGCATTCATAATATAATGGTCATGACTACCTGAGCAGGAAAACTATTTAAAGAGATCAGGCGAACATTACAAAAACAGATAAACTTTTCAGGAATGTGTTTATCTCTTATACGAAGACATTTGTATCTTCAGTCAGACCAAAAACAGGTAATCAAATCAACAAATGTAACTGATGAGTGAAATTCAGCCTAGTGTAAGTTATAGCTTTACAATACGTGTTTACATCGAAAATAAACCCGGAATGCTCGCCGAAGTTTTAAATGTAATTGCTGAGCAGAAAGGGGATCCCGGTGCGGTGGATGTTGTTAAAGTGGAAGGAAAATATAAAGTGCGAGACATTACCGTAAGCGCCCGCGATGCCGAGCACTCAAAAGGCATTGTAGCTGCAATCAAAAAAATTGATGGGATCAAAGTTAAAAACGTTTCTGACCGGGTGTTTTTACTGCATCTTGGCGGTAAAATAAAAATTGAGAATAAAGTACCGGTTGATACGCGTGATGCCCTTTCCATGGCATATACACCCGGTGTGGCTCGTGTTTGTGAAGCCATAGCTGAAGACAAAGAGAAAGCTCATACACTCACCATTAAGCAAAATTCTGTGGCCGTTGTAAGTGACGGTTCAGCCGTACTCGGGCTGGGAAATATTGGCCCTGAAGCCGCTATGCCCGTGATGGAAGGGAAAGCGATGCTGTTTAAAGAGTTTGCAAATATTGACGCCTATCCTATTTGCCTGGATACACAAGATACCGAAGAGATTATCAAAGCCGTGAAATGGATGGCACCCGGATTTGGTGGGGTGAATCTTGAGGATTTTTCTGCGCCACGCTGTTTTGAAATCGAAGAGCGTCTGAAAAAAGAGCTGGATGTCCCCGTCTTTCACGATGACCAGCACGGAACGGCTATTGTAACACTTGCGGCCACAATCAACGCATTGAAGGTGGTTGACAAACAAATGAGTGACCTGCGAATTGTGATTGTGGGAGCAGGTGCCGCCGGCGTGGCTATTACCCGGATTCTCCTGGAAGCCGGCGTGGATGAAATTCTCTGCTCCGACAGTACGGGTATCATCAGCAAAGACAGACTGCCGGATCTCAACGATAGCAAAAAATGGCTGGCCGAAAACACCAACTCTAAAAACGAGAACGGTTCGCTTATTGACGCCTGTAAAAATGCAGATATTCTTATTGGTGTAAGCGGCCCCGGCACGATTCCAAAAGAGGCGGTAGAGGCCATGGGGCGTGATCCCATCGTATTTGCAATGGCCAACCCCACACCTGAAATTATGCCGGAAGAGATTCAGGATATTGCCCGCATCATTGCAACGGGGCGCAGCGACTATCCCAACCAGATCAACAATGTGCTGGCATTTCCGGGCATTTTCAGAGGTGCGCTGGATGCACGCGCTACCGACATCAACGAAGAGATGAAACAGGCAGCTGCACAAGCCATCGCCAACTGCATCGATGAAAATGACGTCAGTGAGGAGTATATCATACCAAGCGTATTTAACAAGCAGGTAGTTCGCCAGGTAGCAAAAGCCGTGAAAGCCGCCGCAAAGGAAAGCGGAGTGTCAAGGAAATAGAAAGTGTTTATATTTTATTGATCAGCATACTCAAAGCCCTCTTGAGGCTCCGTCTCCAGAGGGCTTTTTATTTACGCCTATGTCAGTTTCTTACTCTTGGTTAAGGAAACTACTGCATTACTTTCGGGGGTTAGGCATTCAAAAGTGTGCTGTGCTTTTAGCGCCCGGCGTCCTCGAAGCGTGGTATCCGCAATGCCAAAAGAACCTCCGCTCCAGCGGCGATGTCCACCAGGAGGTCAATAGGTCTGATACAAGTGAGTAGCCGGCATTGCCCCACCGCGGGATGGAAGAGGCACCGGAGGCCACCAGTTTATTTATGTCTTAGCCACATTCACCCCGTCCTTACTTGACTATTACCGTCCGTTGATGTAAATAGTCTTTTTTACCGTTTCTGAAATTATTTGCTTGTTCTTTTGCCAGTCAACCCACCATTCTGCGCGTATATAAACTAGCCGGAACCGATAACGCCAAGTCAGCCCTGTCATGAATTCAAACCAGTGGGATAAAATTCAAACATTGTTCAAGGAGATCGTAGACCTCGATCCGGAATCACGTATCGAGCGGCTGGAATCGGTCAAAACAGAATCACCGCTGCTATATGATGAGCTGCAGTCGCTGCTGGCGGCTGACTCCCGACAAACCTCCATGCTCGACGGGTTTGCCATTGAACAGGTAGACCTGTCGGACCTCGTGCCGATGGAGGGGGTTCAGGTGGGGCCTTTTGAAGTAATTGAAACTATCGGAACCGGCGGCATGGGAAACGTGTACCGGGCAAAGCGCGTACAGGGCGGATTTGATCAGACTGTCGCGCTCAAACTGATCAAATACGGCATGGGGAATGAGCAGGCTATTCGCCGTTTTGAAAGTGAGCGCAGCATACTTGCCAAACTACAGCATCCTAACATTGCGCGCCTGACCGATGGCGGGCTCACCGATGAAGGGCGCCCCTGGTTTGCGATGGAGTATGTGCAGGGCGAAACGCTCCTCTCCTACTGTAACCGTCTGAATCTTTCGGTGCGCGATCGAATCAATCTCTTTCTGGACGTGACGGAAGCCGTTCAGTATGCCCATAAAAACCTGGTGGTGCACCGCGATCTCAAGCCGGGCAACATTATGGTGACCGGAGATGAGACTCAACCTCAGATTCGACTTCTTGATTTTGGCATTGCTCAAATCCTTGAGGGTCCCGGCGGAGAGTCTTCAGAAAGCCGGGCGATGACCCGCGCCTATGCGTCACCCGAACAGCTCCGCGGAGATTCCACCTCTACCGCAACCGATATTTACAGCCTAGGCGTGATTCTCTACCAGCTTCTATCAGACAGGCATCCAGAGGAGTCAATTCGGCCTTCACAAAGTCCGGCTCACACATTTGACCGTGAATTGTCGGTAATCTGCTCAAAAGCGATGCATGACGATCCAAACAGGCGGTACGAGAACGCATCAGAACTGGGTGATGAGCTTCGTGCATGGTTGTCAGGACGCCCGGTTCTAACCTATTCAACCAAACCATTTTATCGTTTCAGCAAGTGGACAAAGCGTAACCGGGCCGCATCATTTATTACTATTTTCTCCCTGATCTCAATAATTATCCTGGTTTTTGTTTATACCCAGGAACTCAGGTACGAGACCACGCGGGCACAGGATGAAGCCAACCGGTCAGCTAGACTGGCGTCGGTGCTCGGCAGTTCGCTCCTGTCGATGGATCCCATGCAAAACGGTGGGCAGGAACCGACGGCAAGGCGGATGGTGGACATGAGCACTGAATATATCAACAATGAGCTGGCTGAGGATCCTCAAACACGCTCTGAGCTGCTGATTATGATGGCCGATATCTACTCCAACCTTCTGGCGTTCGGCCCGGCCGATTCCCTCTCAAAAACCGCCCTTGAGCTTTATCGCAGTTCGAGTGATACCACCACGTTTGAGTATATCAACATGCTGGCTGATCGATCCATCATTCTCGATAAATCGGGTCAGTATGATGAAGGCCTGGCAATGATCCATCGCGCCGTTGATCTGGCAAACCAATATCTCGATCCCAACAGCCTTGAATTTGCCAGCGTGAACCTGGATTACGGCTACCATCTCGATGTAAATCAGGACTTCATAAGAGCTGATTCTGTGTTAACACTCATTGAACCACTTTATGAGCAAAACCGGGAAGAAGCCGGAGCCGATTACGAAGACTTTATATTTTACCGCGGGCTTAACAGCCGGAGACTGGGTAACTATGACGAGGCCGAAAAGTACCTGTTTCAATCTCTCGATCTTAGCCGGCAGCGTTATTCCGGAAATCATGAAAAGATCGCATCCACACTGAACCATCTCTCGAGCCTCTACCAGAATATGGGTCGGCCGGAAGAGGGAATTCCATATGCAAAAGAGGCGCACGCCATGCGGCTTGAGATTTTTGGCGACAGCCATCTGAACACACTGGCGGCACACTCCAATACGGCACGTTCGCTGGGGGGTGCTGGTCAGCTTGAGGAGGCGGCAGAAACATACCGTGAAATACTCGGCATCTTCCGGGAAGAGTACGGCAACGATAATTTCTACATCGCGGGCATCCTGCAGAGCTATGGTGGTATTTATATGCGAATGGAAGACTATCCCCACGCCGAAACCATTATGCGCGAAGCACTGGAACACAGCGAGCGCCTGCTGCCGCCAGATCATATTCGTCAGACTTACCCGCTGAGCGGACTGGCTGACGCTCTTCGCAAACAAAACCGGTTTGATGAAGCCCTCCCCTTCGCAGAACGCTCATACGAACTTCGCATCAGCCAGCTACCGGATGATAACCCAAATTTGGCCTCATCCCGCTTCACTTACGGCATCTGCCTTTGGAACTTGGACCGTGCAGATGAGGCCGAACCATTGCTGCGGGATGCGCTGACGTTTTATGAGAGTGATTCGGAGCGTTATTCAGATCAAATTGCGGAGATTGAGGCGTTGGGGCTTTAGGGCGAGAAACGTGAAATGTGAAACGTCAAAAGGAGGTTATAAGTCTTGCATCTTGACGGGGCAAAAGTGAAAAGGCAGAAGGGAGAGGGCAAAAGCTTTAAACCCCAAGATTGTGTTTGAATTGGCATGAATTCAATAGATTAATTCATGTTCAGTTTTTATTAACCAGATGGAGTTTTTTTCCCTTTTCACGTTTCACCTTTCACCTTTCACCTCTCCCTTTTCACTTTTGCCTTCTGCCTCTCATAACTCATTACTAAAAATTTCACGTTTCACCTTTCACGTTTGACGCTTGTCGTTTCACCTTTCACCTCTCCCTTTTCACTTCTGCCTTCTTGCTTCTCACGACTCACGACTAACTTCTAACCACCCGCACGATCCCTTCTCATCTTTCGTTTCCGTACATTATAGCTTAATTCAAAACATAAGAATG
>CAZVEP010000032.1:20851-33862 GCA_964625635.1 uncultured Rhodohalobacter sp. | reverse complement strand
CCTGAATTTTCAAATCCAGGCTGACCTGTTCTGGGGCCTGCCTGCCATTTTGTATAGAGATATTCATAAACGAAATTTTTAAGGCCCAGTACTGATGGTTCCACAAAAATAACGTCAATTCCGGTCAAGGCATCCTGAAAGCTTTTTAATTGAAGATTGTGTCTTGATTCAAGAGGAAAGTTGCGATAGATCTTTAGATCAACTGCATCCAGTTCAAGAAACAAGCCTAAATCCCATCCGCCCAAATGATCTCCCAAAAGTAACTGTCTTTCAGTGGTAGGAGCCCTGTCATCACCTCCAACGGCTCTGAATACGCGGGAAAAATCTGATAGTCGTGAGGGGAGATCTCCGTATTCGGGATTGTTATTTCCTCCCCAGAGTGCATAGTGAGCCATGCCCCCATAGACATTCAGCGGAAAATCACCGCCAAATCGCAAATGAATTACCTTTTCATGATATAGAACATCTTTTGTATACCGATCACTGCCCAGCCATCCGTGGGCAATATGTAGTTTTGTCTTGATAAAACCTTTTGAAAAGGGCAGGGGAGTCCAGTCTGATAAACCGAATCTAATTTGAGGGATTGGCGTCGAGTTTCCACTAACACCAAGTGCGCCCATACCAAGTTCCTCACTATGGATGGGTGACTTATTATGAAATCGTCCGGCTTGAAGGAACAGATTCCAGGCATCCAGCCTCAGGTAAGCTTGATTAAACCAGGCGGCAGATTGAGAGACGGGTCTTGCGATGAAATCGGCGCCGTAACTGAGGGTTAGGTTATTGGATAATTGGTTATCAGTGCTTTGAGCCTGAACGCGGGTTAGAAATTGGCTTCCCCCGGATGAAAACATGCCGTAGCGATTGCTTTGAAGCCAGAAAGGGGTGGAATCGGAAGAGTTAACAAGTCCATACGTTGTAATGCTAATCTCCGGTGCTTTTAACTGAGCTTCAGTAAGTATAGGTAACAAACTAAAAGCCAATAAAATTATAACTGACTTAAAGAATAGATTTTTGTCCATGGGGGATGTTATGCAAAATAAATTAGGCCAAAAATTAATGTTATATAAAGAATAGTCCGGTAAATAGAATGTTCGCAAATGAGTGTTAGATAAAAAACGATTTTATTTTTGAAAAAATATTTGTGGATAATCAAGCTCCTTGTCAACTAGTGTTTTGTCAAAGGTAAGTTGTCGCATGCGAGTCATCGGATGAGTCGTCCTGGAATACTATATTGTTCCGTCATAACTCGATTTTTCAAAAAACTCATCCGATGACTTTACCACATTTCATCACTGACACAAAACAAGAACTATTTAAAATATAGCACACGACATAACCTTAGTTTCCATTTAACAAATACGTAAATCTGAACGATAAATACCTAATAAAATACCCTTATTGGTTTCCTAATCAATTTTTGGATATGTATATTTGCGACCTCATAAACTTCATAAAAATAGATTAAAGAATGGGACTATCTGAGCAGCTCGAGCGCATTAAAAATAAAACATTTACAGTTGGCATAATTGGTCTTGGATATGTAGGCCTGCCACTTATGTGGACGTTCCATAAAAAAGGGATGCCGGTTTTAGGGTTCGATGTCGACAAAAAGAAGGTTGACTGTGTTAAGAATGGTACACCCTACATCAAGCATCTTGGTGATGAGATGATGGGAAAACTTGCCAAAAGTGATATATGTGATGCTACAACCGATTTTTCCAGAATGCAGGAAGCTGATGCACTTCTCATGTGCGTTCCAACACCCCTGAATCACCATCGCGAACCGGATATGGAATATGTAGAGAAGACCACACGTACGGTCGCAGAACATCTTCGTGAAGGTCAGCTCGTGATTCTTGAGTCAACAACGTATCCCGGAACGACAGAAGACCTAATCATTCCGATTCTTGAGGAAAAAAGCGGACTCAAATCTGGTGAAGATTTTTATGTAGCATATAGCCCGGAACGTGAAGATCCCGGAAATCCTGATTTTAATACATCCAAGATTCCAAAAGTTGTGGGTGGCCATGGAAATGAAGCGCTCATGTTGGCTTGTGCTATGTACGATACGGCCATTGTTCAAACCGTTCCTGTCAGCAACACCAAAACTGCAGAAGCAGTAAAACTGACTGAAAACATATTCCGGTCGGTGAATATAGCAATGGTTAACGAACTAAAGGTCATTTATGCCGCAATGGGTATTGATGTACACGAAGTGCTGGATGCAGCGGGTACAAAACCATTTGGTTTTATGAAATTCACCCCGGGTCCGGGCCTCGGCGGACACTGTATTCCAATCGATCCATTCTATCTTACCTGGAAAGCGCGCGAGGTGGAGCAGCCCACCCGATTTATCGAACTGGCTGGAGAAATCAATACCAATATGCCACGATATGTGGTTCAGCGTACGCTTGAAGCCCTGAACTACCATAAAAAATCACTCAACGGGAGTAAAGTTCTCCTGATTGGCCTTGCGTACAAACCTAATGTTGATGACGACCGTGAGTCGCCCACATACAAGCTCATGGAGCTGTATGAAGAGATGGGGGCTGAAGTTTCGTTTTACGACCCATATGTTCCGGAAATCAAGCCATCACGAGAGTATTCTCAGTATGCAGGCCGCACATCAGTAGAGTGGGACGAAGAGATCATTAGTGATTTTGATGCTGTTGTCATCTCTACAGATCATGATAACATCGATTATCGCGAATTGGCCAAATGGTCAGACTGCATCGTCGATTCACGTAACGCTATGAAAGAAGTCGGATCCAAGGAAGGGCAGGTGTTTAAGGCGTAGATGGTAGCTTTGAAAATGCTGAGAGATTTTTAAAAAATCTCTACTTGTTTCAGGTTTTATAGAACTTTCAGTGAAGGTTGAGGTTGAGTGGACTTGAACGAAGAACCTCAGCCTTCAGTAACAATTTCAACATATCAATACCTTAAGTTTCTTAGGGAAAGGTTGAGGCTGAGTAAACTTTACTGAAGAACCTCAGTACTCAACAACCTCACCACTCGTTCCGCTGTATGCCCATCGCCAAAGACTTCAAGCGAATCTTTTGAGCGATCTGATTGGAAATAAGTGTTGACCTCGTTCACGATTCTTTTTTTATCTGTACCAATGAGTTTACCTGCTCCGCTTTCGAGAAGTTCAGGACGCTCTGTTTTATTTCTCAGTACAAAAACAGGTGTCCCCAGGGCTGGTGCTTCTTCCTGAATACCGCCGGAATCTGTCAAAATAAGATCTGCAGCGGCCATCAACGGCACAAATTCATCATATTGTAAAGGGGCGATGAGTTTTACATTCGTAATCTCTTTGAGTGATGATACAGCTTTCTGGACGTTTGGATTGGGGTGGGAGGGAAACAGAATTGTGTAGTCAGGATGCTCGTTTGCAATAATCTGTATTGCCTCTAAGATATCTTTTAAAGGCTTGCCAAAATTTTCCCGTCTGTGAGTCGTCAACAGCAATAATTTACCATTTTCAATCCCATAGTTACTTCTGATCTGCTCAGGAGTAATCGATGATCTTTCAAGGATAAGGTGAAGTGCGTCCACAACAGAGTTGCCTGTTATATGGATTCTTTCCGGAGAAATATGTTCATCTAAAAGATTCTGACGGGCACCGGCCGTGGGCGCAAAATGCAGGTCGGCAAGGTGGCTAATTAGAGTACGGTTTGATTCTTCAGGAAATGGCTGCATTTTGTCGTGTGATCGTAAGCCTGCTTCAAGATGTGCAACCCTCACTTTTTGATGATGTGCCGTGATTGCCCCGGCCAGGGCGGTTGTTGTATCACCCTGAACAAGCACAACACCTGTTTTTTCAACGTCAATGAATTCAGGAAGTTCTGAGAGAAGTCTGGACAGCAGATCCAAAGGCTGCTGAGTGTCTTTCATTAATGCTAACCGATGGTCTGGATTTATATCAAATGTTTCTAAAATAGGTTCTGCAAGCTCCAGGTGCTGACCTGTATGAATGAC
Source organism: uncultured Rhodohalobacter sp. (assembly GCA_964625635.1). Classification (GTDB taxonomy): domain Bacteria; phylum Bacteroidota; class Rhodothermia; order Balneolales; family Balneolaceae; genus SW132. The sequence continues at coordinate 29,884 of CAZVEP010000032.1, read as the reverse complement.
TTGATGATCTATTTTCTCCTCTTTAAGCTTGAGTATAACGGGGGCAAGTTTTATAGCCTCAGGTCGGGTGCCAAAAAGAACTGTAATTGGTTTATTCATTAGATAAAATATCGACGGCTCATTCTATGATAAGTACTGAAGCGTATGGATTTGCTTAATCTTCCCATGATCGGTCAAAGCATAACTTTATCTGTCAGCTGTTTAGTAGTCTTTGGTAGCTATGCAGGGTTTCTTGCGCAACTTTTGCCCACGTATAGTTTTCAAGAATTCTTTTCCGGAGGATGTCGGTTTTCGCCCTTTTATGAGCTTGTCGTATGGCTTGCATAATTGTTGAGTCATTTTCGGGATCGATGTACTCAGCTTCATTACCAAAAACCTCACGTGTTCCGCCAACTTTGGTTATCGCAATTTCACATCCTGCCAAAGCCGCTTCAAGTGCGGCAATTCCGGGTGTCTCAAACTGAGAGGGCAGGGTAAAGACATCTGCAGCAGCATAAGCAGATGCAAGTATAGGATCATTATGGTCAACATGTCCCAGATGCATGACATTATCTTGACTCTCAATAATATCTAAACAAGATTCTGAGTAGTCGCTTTCATCGAAGTTTCCTATCAGAACAAGTGGCTGATCATCCTCTGTATGTTGCTCCAGTAATGGAAGTACATTTTTTCGCCTGGCTGAACAGTCTCCAACAAAAAGAGTGAAATTTCTAAAATCGTATGTTGATTCAAACAGTTCCGGAGTCGCCTCCGCAAAACGAACGTCTACACCATTGGGGACCACTGATATTTGACTTTTGCTGATTCCAAAACCATCCCTGATTAGCTTAGCTTCTGAGTCTGTATTTGGCAGGACGATATCGGCTGCTTTACATACTTTCGCTTTGATAGAATAATCTGAGAATAAACCCCTGACTATTTTTTCAGCGACCGATTCAAGTTTCATTGATTGCCGTATAACACCGGCTGATCTGCGAGTGAAAAAAACCGGAGATACAGCCACTCGGCAGGTCGAATGCCTGAGTCTCTGTGAGATTGTCAAGGTCTCGTTGCCGGCTAAAAAAATATGGGCTATATCGTAATCAGAAGGATCAGTTTTTTCCCATGGATTAAAATAATCAATGCTCACTCCAAGCTTCTCAAGCTCTTTCGCCGTTTTCATAGCCTGCATTCTAACGCCTCCATGAACAACTCCAATTGACAACGGAGCAATCAGCAATATTTTCATGTTCTGTTTCTCCACATTCGAGTCAACATCTTATCCTTAAAACGCCGGTATTTTGAAAATCCGGGAGCTGTTCTTTGTTCATGAATGATCTCTTTTAACTCAGGTTCAATGTAAGGACGAAAAGCAAGCTCCTCCAAATGAACCGGCTCATCATTTAATTGTGATACACAAAAGGTGCCATTTTTATGTATAGATAGAGGAATACCATCATTTTCAAGGTTCGAAACGTATAAATCATCTTTTTCTGTATCAAAATATATTTCAAAATTCAGTGATGATCGTTTTTTCCACCATTCACTCCACTGAGAATAAGTTAATACCAGGTATCTATCAGACTTGAGAAAATTTATGAAATCAAGCCACTGTTTTGGTGTACCATCAAGAGGATGATGGTATAGGTGCACGGGGTGATGCTGCAGGCGTTTTTGCTGCACAATATTTCTGAAATAGGCTTGGATATCACTTGGATTGGATTTGAAACGACGAAATGATCCTATGGTGACGGGATGTACCGGAAGCTGTAAAATACCTGAAGAAGGAGAAACTGAGGGAAGTGAATCGAAATCATAGCTGAATTCGCTGGAGTATAGAAAAGAAAAATTCTGCAATGCTTCTGCCAGTGGTCCGGACCAATTCCCATAGGGCGCAGCGTATCCTGAAGGTTCTATTCCGTGTTTATCCAGTAATTTCAATCCGTTTTTTATGTCGGATAGATACTGCCCGGACGTTTTAAATTCACTATGTGAAAAGCAATGGAGTGCAATTTCATCGCTGGCTGAAAGCGTGTCAATAAATTTGCCTAGATAAGATTCGTGGTGGCCCGTATGCAGAAACCATGTGAGGGGTATGTCATATTCTTTGGCACCATTTGAAATCATTTCTAGAGATTCAAAATCTCCGTAGTCGGTATCAATTCGAAGCGTTGCAGCCAGTTTGTGGGATTCCGGATGCCACCATTTATGCACAAAGGGTAATCCGGATTTATCATGCAGACTTCTGATCAGTGATAAAACAACTTCTAAATATGGGTGACTTTGAAGGGCAGAGGTGCGTTCAGCGGTAATGGCCGCATCAGAGAAGCCAAACAGTCTGTGTATAGATTTAAAATTGCTCCAAAGCCGGGAAACAGGCAAACCGCAAAAAACCAGATTCCTGCTCAGGGATGGATCAAACCAGATAGTCCCCTTCAGTACACCGGAAGATCGATGAATACTTGCTTTGCCATAAACCGGTATCTGATTTATGTGATTAAACAAGCTTTCAATTCCAGAGGGCACTATCTCTTTAAAAGTTCTGCTTGTAATTGACTGGCCGCAAATTGAACCAATTGCATCAATTATTGCCCCGCCATTATCGAGATAATTATTTAGTGAGGAGCTTTCTAATCTATTGAGTGAACGATCAACGATAACACAGCTGAAATCCTGAACACTCACAGAATCACCTGGCTCAAGTCGCTTCCAGTCAGCCCCCAGCTGGTCGAGGAGCTGTTCCCAGCTATACGAATTGCCAACATACGCGATTCGAATACGTCGTTTCATTGTGTAATTCTCCGTTTAAGCCAGTTTACATCCTCAGCTTTAATGAGACCGGAAATATATAATAGCAGTGAAAAGCTACCTATTACTAAAATCATAACCGGAATAGTGGGAATTGAGATGTAAGATCCGAGGGTGATTGCAATCGCTAAAATGGAAAACAATAAGATAGTGAATGAGCCAATGTTCAGTGATATCACTTTTTTGAATTCAACATAAACCGAGATGGTAATTAAAAGCTCAGCAAGAATAACAGATACGATCATTGCAGAAAGTATATTGGTCAACCCTCCGAGCACCATGAGAACGACTGCAGAACTGCCTCCAATCAAAGTAGATTTCATATACAGACGGTCTTTCCCGAATGAAATGAGTCCATAAGAATAGACGGAGTTCAGAAATGTCAATGGCAGGAAAAAACAGAGTATTTTCAGCATGGTGATAGATGAGTTATAGCCTTCCCCGAACAGAAAAGGTATAACTAATGGCGAAATGAAGTAAAGACCAATAGATCCCACTGATCCGAAGAAGATCATCCAGCGGGCAACGATTCTAAGTTGCTCAGGTACATCTTCAGGCCGCTCTGTCCAAAGCTTTGAAAGGTTAGCAAGTAACAGTGTGCTTATCATTTTATCAGCCAGCATAACTACCAGTATAAGTTTGAAAGCTACACTGTAAAAGCCCACATCAGACTCGCTAAAAAAATAACCGATTATGATGGGAGGCATCAAGATAATCGATTGAGCCATAAAATGTCCAGACCCTAAATAGAAGCTGTTTTTTATGTCGTCACTCCATTTCGAAACATCTGGCAGAGTCAGCAGAGATTGATTTCCCCGATAGACCAAAAGCATTGTAATGGCACCTGCTAAAAGAGATAGAGAATAAATGACAGGAACCATATATAAATCGTCAGAGGAGACAATGGCGATTAAACCTCCAAGGTAGACGGCACCCTGAATCCAGTTGGAGAGCGTGATCCATTTGAACTCCTGAATGCCGTTATAGTACCACTGAATTTGAAGTGATTGGGGCAAGAGCGACATCAAAAAGAGAAGAGACAGATTTCGCAGTACTGGATTTTGTCCAAGTACAAACCAGATGGCAATTCCGGATATTATTATAACGGCTACTGATAATGTGACTTTGAGCCAGAAATATTGTGCCGGTGTACGGTTCTCGGATTTTGCTGCAGCCATTGCCCGGGTAGCCAGCGTTTGTATTCCAAGATCGCTGAACCAGATGCAGATGCTCATCACTGAAATCGCAAGGACTATCAATCCGTAAAGTTCGGCTCCAAATGTACGTGCCAGGTAAATAGTCGTGAAAAACCCGAATAGTTTTGCTCCACCATCACTGAAGAGTATCCAGAATGCTTTTGCGGTGAGATTACGCATCCTGTTGGGACTCAGATTCGAAAGTTACCAGGAGCTCTCTAAGCTGATCCTGATTTTCGAAAAGTGTAACATGTTCATCGTTAATGTCTCTCAGGCATCCATTATTTGGAGCTATGATTGGCCGGTTAAAACTTCTGGCCAATTCCACACCACCTGACGTGAGTATCTGCCGATAATTAAAAACCACACAGTCGGCCGCATTCATGTAAAACGGAACCATATCTTCAGGAATGAAGTATGGAATGAGTAAAATATTCTCCCTGTTTTTAGCGATTTTTTTGATGGTGTTGAAATTAGACATTTGTCCTTTTTTAACCGGACCTACAATCAGCAGCTTTTTCTTGGGTGGCAGGTCAGTGAATATTTCACAAACCTTTTCAATTTGTTTATATGAGCTGATATTACCGAACATCAAAAATATGGAGTCGTCTGGTTCAAGGAAGAGATCCCGTTTGTAATTCAGTCGTTCGATGGATAATTCACGGCTGACATTTTTTGATGGAAATGAGGGATGATCGACGACTCTGAACTTCGAGGCCGGTTGATTATAATATAAACTAATCTCATCAACAGCGCTTTTACAGTGAACATGGATAATATTTGCTTTCGATGCCATCCATGACTGAATCTTATAATTCAGTTTTCTGAACTTTTTATCATGAGGGACTTTGTTGTGTACCGTCCAAACAAGAGTGCCACCTATGGCTTTAAACAAGAAAATGCTTATAAGCTTATAAATCATGCCTGAAAGTGATTTAAAATCAGTGCATTCAAGCCAGTGGTAGTGAAGAATCACGCTCTTGGTTACTAAAGACTTTAAAACAAAAATGTAGTGCTGCCATACGCTTAGGCTTTTGACTTTATATCGGTCACCCTTGTTCTCAATTAAATCACGATACAGCAGATACAGATAATCAGACTTTTTGTAGTTATACCTGATGAGAGGTACTACATACAGCATGACCTTGCCGTCATGCGAATCCGGTAACAGATCATTGTATAATTTCAGAAGCTGCTCGTGTGTACCCATGGTTACAGCTTAGATCAAAAGTAGAATTGAACCCCGATTGAATGCGCCATACCAAAGCCGGTGGAAAAAGGTATCATTGCATAATTTACATTTACCGGTTCGATATTAACACCGAGGCCTAAACTGACCGGCCGTTCTGTTGGTCCGAACTTGTACCCGCCTCTGAGCTGAATCAGATCAGCAATATCTGCACTCATCGCAAGGCTAAAGTAGTCTTCAGTTTCACTGTCAGATGTGTAATCACTTACTGAAATGTCTTCGAGAGGGTGAATCCATTCTGAATGGACTGACAGTAATATGGGTAAATCATTTCTGCCTGGTGTCGAAAATTCAACAACATTTATAGCTGTACCAAGTCTTAATGTTGATGGCAGCGGAGTAGCAACCTGGTCTAATTCATCCATCTCACCCAGGTTCTGTACCACTGCACCGACCCTGACTCTATTATCTAAAAATGTACCGGCGATGCCTGCGTTAAAAGCGTAGCCGTTTGCTCTTAACTGAAAGACCTCTTCACGCAGATAGTGCCCGGTAATCCCTGCCGATATCGGTCCGACTTTGTATGCAGCTGAAGCTGATAATGCAAGGTAACTAATGGAAAAATCTCCCTGAGACGGTCCCGGTTCACCTCTGGCTTCGAAGTCTGTTGATTGTGAATTGTAAACACCAAAGCCAATTGCATAATCATCGTTTAGAAAATTAACGGAAGCGTATTGATTATTCACATCAGCAATCCAAAGTGTGTAATTTGCTTCTACACTTGATGACTTCTCCATAACAAGCAAAGCAGGGTTGGAGTAAATTGCTGATGACCCGCTTAAAGTGGCGCTAGATGCTTCTGCCAGAGACAATTGGTAAGCCGATGGGGAAATATTCAGAAAGTCCATTCCGCTGCCGGTATCCTGCTGGGCAGTGGAGACCGTAGTTGATAAAAGGAGAATTAAGATGGCTGTTAGAAATCTCATAATTGCAGACGGATTGAAAATACATGCATAGTTGAAATATTAGACGGCTCACGCATAAACGCATAGTCAATGGCTGGCGAAAGCTTGTCGAATGGTAAATGTAGTGAAAAACCTGCAGTGGGTTGCAGAGAGATTGAGTCGTGGTTTAAATCCATTGCCTGCACACCAGAACGGACTGTTATTCTGGGATGAAGTTTATAACGTGCACCCAATCGTCCGATTTGCGTATTTGTGGTTACATCAGAGCGAACGGCAGATGTCACAGGCCGGCCGCCAATAAGTCTTGTTTCTGAGGTTTTTATTTCTGAACTGAGCATTTGAATTTCATATTCGGCACTGATAAGCAGATCGTGGTTATGAGCATATGAGGCACCCAGCTTGAAACGGGTAGGGTAGGAGTCACTTCGTGCTCCGCCGGTGTTTGAACCAAAAAGCTCTGATGTATCATAATTGGTTTTTGCGAACAGATCCTGTATCGCAAGCCCGATGCCAATTTTTCCTGCTTGCTTGAATAACCCGGCATCAAGGCCAATTGATGTTTCAGTGGACACGTCACTGTAAAAATCAGCCAGGTTTACCTTAATCCCCACACCACCCCAGAATGTATCACTAAATCGGATTCCAAAATTTGTGAGAAGCTGGTATTCACTTGTCGAAAATGTATCAGTATAGTAGCCACTTTGAGTCCGCCCATCGATCTCACCCACACGCCCGTTGACCAGCGAGACTGAAATGCCTGCCGAGGGTGGAAGCTGAAATTGTGCGGAAACCATATGAAGTTGGCGATCGAACGCCATTGCCGAACTCGAAAAATCAAGCTGTATAAAATCATTTGGAATAGCGGCCATAGCCGGATTATAATATCCGTAAGCTCCTTCCTGATGAACGGCCGTTAAAGCGTTACCCATAGCCATTCCCCGGGGGCCGAATCCAACGCGGCTGAATGAAGCTGTAAATCCACCTGACTGTGCGAAAACAATGTCAGCAGACAGAAGCAACGCTGAAAGCAATAGAATAACTAAAAAAGAGTTTTTGATCTGCTTCATCGTTTAATCAGTCAGTAGAATTTTGCCGTCCACACGCCCGTCAGGTGTATCAATTACATAAATATAGGCACCGGTTGCCGGAACACGTCCCGAGTTATCAGTTCCATTCCATAAAAATTCATAGGATCCCGGCTGCGTAGCCCCATCAGACGATTCTTCGTAGACGAGGTTCATACCGAAATCAAAAACGCGAAGTGTAGACCGACCAACACTATTTATCTGATATTTGATTCGCACAATATCATGAACGTCCGGAGAAAATGGATTGGGGTATGCATAAGTTGAAACGCCGGGCGCATCAGGCTGATAAATGTTACCGCCATCAAGAGGGAAATCAACCCGAAGAATTGACCATGTGTTTCCGCCATCTGAGGTGGAAGTAAGCCCATCGGAGGTGCCTACCCAAAGCTTGTCATTAGTTGAAGAGATTGCGAAGTAACTGGCATCCCGGGAGATTATTTGATTTGGACTTTTAATCTGGTCAATTCGAAGCCAGGTATTGCCATCATCAGAGGAGATGAACAATCCGCGATCGGCGGCCACAAATATGTTGCCATTGAAAAAACCTATGTCATTTATGCGTTCTCCTTCAAGATATTGACTGAACGTCTGTCCGCCATCATCCGTCGACACCAGTCCAAACCGATCATCAGGACTGCTGGAAGCGTTCCAGTTGCTCATCCATATGCGGTTTGTACCCGGCTGTTCGCGAATATTGACCACCCAGTTTCCAAGAGGCCCGTCTACAGATCCATCAGCTGTTTTCCGCTGCCATCGAATGCTATCGGCCGGAGCTGTTAATGCATTATCTGAAATATTTATTCCTCCTGCAGTTCCTGCCCAAACCCGGTTATTGCTGTCAATGAGCAAGCCAAACCCAAGTAAATTAGTATCAAATCTCGGGTCGTACCTCTCTACTGTCCCTTGGTCGCCTGCTTGTGATGTCCATGAGTATGTTTCATCAGGATTGAGTTCATCAGCTGAAGAGGGCGGTAAAATTAGGCGTTCCCATGTATTGCCATTGTCCATACTTCGAATGATGCCGCTTGCCCATGCAGCAGCAAGTATAGTATCATTCCTGAAGTCTGTTTCGAATGGCGGAGACTGTTGTGGAACCGTGATTCGGGTCCTCACATAAGTCTCACCTCCATAAGTAAATTCAAGATCGCAGGGTGGACCTACAGAGGATGCATTGCAATCTTCTGATTCAGGGTCAGGATCGAGAGGAAATGGGATGAATTGCCAGGATAACCCATTGTCCTGAGATTCGTAGAAGCCCAGTGCTGTTTGAACGCTTTCATCACCTGTATCGGTATTATAGCCAAGCCCTGCAATAATTCTGCCTGGTTCTGTCTCTAGAGAAAATACCCGTCCGCGGCCACTAAAGACACTGTCGGCCGATTCTGGTATGTATATATCGGGAGAGCCCTCGTCTATACGATTCAGCCCGGGGCCAATCCAAAGACTATTTCCTATAGATTCAAGAGATGTAACTGAATTTTGCCTGAGTGTCTCATAGCGGTCGGGGACCGGTCCTACCAACTGAGCTTCCAAGTCTGGTGGAATCAGGTAAAGAATGCTGATAATTAAAAGTAAGACCAACGCTAAGTTCTTTTTCATCATAATTCTACTCAACAATACTCAAACTTGTTTGTAGTGTATCGCTCGATTGACCATCCGAACCAATAGCATAGTAATTAACCGTAATTTCATCAGGACTATTAGTTGAATTGATAAAGAAAGCCCTTGAGTAAAGAGAATCTCCCTCGGCTTCATCAATGAACCCTTCCACTTCATTAAAAACTCCGTTATCGAACATTCTGAAGTCA
>CAZVEP010000032.1:8196-20751 GCA_964625635.1 uncultured Rhodohalobacter sp. | reverse complement strand
ACTATGACCGGTGGTGATACATTTCTGCCTCGAATCCGAACCCGTCCCTGGAGTCGCTCAGCGCTTGTGGTACCACTCTGAAATACGTAAATCGTGTAGTCAAAGTTAGCGGATGTATTTACGGTTGTCGAAAACTGTGTACTATAGGAGAATTCTGTCAGCAGCTCAAGATTTCCATCGGCAATGAGTTCCCCATCTCGCTCAATAGAGTAAACAAGGCCTCCTGATGGATTTTGTTCTGTGGTAGCAACTATATCAATTGTTAAGGTTGTATCACCAATCAAGGACTGAGGGCCAAACTGGACCAGATTTGGATTGATGGAAAGGGTTCTCAGTAAAGCATTATTTGAGTCAGCCGGGGAAGAGGGTGAGTCGCAGCTTAACATCAAAATAAAGAATGAACCCGCAATGATGAAAATCAGGTAGTGCTTCAAAACGTCTGTTTCGTTAAAAATCTTGTCTGTAACGTTGTGATATAAGCGATCGTCTGATTGAATTTTTTAAATAGTAAGCTGAATAAACAGTATAAACAAATGAAATTTGTCGTTACGGTATGATAAATAATACACGACAAATTGATTGAAAAAATCCTGTTCAATCTTCAATACTTATGCGGTTGATCTTTAACTAAGTCATTGCTTTTAATAGCAAGATCGTTTAGTTTCAGGCAATGAAAGAAATCAACGTAAATACCAGCTGGTGGTGGCCAAATCAAACATATTTGGCAGTGGAAAATCTATAAGCTGAAATTTTTATAAAAGTATAAAAACCCGCTGCAGCAATCTGAAGCGGGTTTTTTTTTGGAAAATTTATGACGTTCGAAACATTTACAAAACTGGCTGAATCATATACCGCAATCCCGGTCTCACGACGAATCCTTGCTGATATCTTAACGCCTGTATCACTTTTCTTATCGATACGACAGGACTCAGAATTGCCATTTTTGTTCGAGTCTGTTGAAGGGGGGGAGCGCCTGGCCCGCTACTCATTTTTGGGTAAAAACCCGTATCAAACACTTCGGTTTGATGGAGAATCAGTAACACTTCATAAACAAGATGATGAGCCGGTTTTTCTGTCTGAGGACTATTTCGATGCCCTTGAGCGACTGACGACCCAGCACTCAGAGCCGGAGCTTCAGGATCTGCCGAGGCTTACCGGTGGAGCTGTCGGATTTTCATCGTATGACACAGTAAGGGAAATTGAAGATCTGCCCAACACCCCGGAAAATGATGTACAGCTTCCGGAAGCTATCTGGTCATTCTATGATGAGGTTTTTGCATTCGATCATGTGAAGCAGCAGGTTGTACTAATGAAAACAATCTTCGTAGATGAATCGACAGACCTGAAAACTGCCTATGATTCAGCTCAGCTGAAGCTCGATCAAATGGAAAAAACAGCGACGTCAGCCCGGCCGTCTTCAGAACCTTTTTATTTAAATTCAGAACAGTTAAAGAGTAACTTATCCCGCGAAACATTTCATACCAGTGTAAAGAAAGCTAAAGAGTATATATTTGAAGGAGACATTTTCCAGGTGGTCCTTTCACAGCGTTTTGAAATACCTTTTAAAGGTGATCGCTTTACTCTGTATCGTGCGCTTCGGATGGTGAATCCATCTCCCTATCTTTTTTTCCTCGAACTTGATGATTTTGCACTAATTGGATCTTCACCAGAAGTTTTGGTCAGGGTTACGGATGATGAAGTTCGGCTATTGCCGATAGCCGGTACGCGTCCGCGTGGTAAATCACACGAAGAAGATCTGGCTTATGAAGAGGATTTAAAAAATGATCCTAAAGAGATTGCCGAACATATCATGCTGGTTGATTTAGGACGTAATGATTTATCACGGGTCTGTAGATCGGGAAGCGTTAAACTTGAGCGTAATCAGTCAATTGAACGATTTTCCCATGTGATGCATATAGTATCAGATGTTGTCGGAGAAATAGCGGAAGGTAAAACCTCTGTACAGGCTTTGAAAAACTGTTTTCCTGCTGGAACTGTAAGCGGAGCGCCTAAAATCAGGGCAATGGAGATTATTGATGAACTCGAACCTACGAAAAGAGGACCATATGCCGGAGCCGTAGGTTATTTCGATTTCTCTGGAAATATGGATACCTGCATCGCAATTCGAACGATGGTTGTGACAAACGACTCGGTTTATATACAAGCTGGAGCAGGAATTGTGGCCGACAGCGATCCGGAAATGGAATATCAGGAAACACGAAATAAAGCCGGAGCACTGGTAGAAGCACTCAGTTTAGCTCTGGAAATTAAAAAATAGATAATAGGCTTGAGTCTTGAGATGATTATTTAAACTCAAGGCTCAAGATTCAATACTTCAAATATGACAAATAAGAAAACGATTTTATCCGGTATTCAGCCATCCGGAAGGCTCCATATCGGCAATTACTTTGGGGCGATGAAGCAGCATATTGAAATGCAGGATAAGGGCGACGCTTTTTATTTTCTCGCTAATTATCACTCATTAACGTCAATAAGTGATGGAAAGCAAGTATCCCGGAACACCATGGATGTAGTGCTGGATTATCTGGCACTGGGCCTTGATCCTGAAAAATGCACACTGTTTGCCCAATCTGATGTACCGCAAACAACAGAACTGGCCTGGATACTCGGGACTCTAACCCCCGTCTCAATGATGGAGAAAGGAGTAGCTTATAAGGATAAAGTAGCGAACGGACTTAATCCTAATATTGGTTTATTTACATATCCAATACTACAGGCAGCTGATATTCTTATTTATCACTCTGATATAGTACCGGTTGGCGAAGATCAAAAACAGAACATTGAAATAACACGGGATCTGGCGGGCAAGTTAAATCGTGCCTATGGCAGTGATCTTCTGAAAATACCTGAAGAACATATTGTGAAATCAGTGGCAACAGTACCAGGTACCGATGGCCGTAAAATGAGTAAGTCTTACGGAAACACAATCAATATTTTTGACGAAGGAAAAACTCTTAAGAAGAAAGTGATGTCAATAGAAACAGATTCAACCCCGTTGGATGAACCGAAAGACCCTGAAAAATGTAATGTGTTCTCTTTGATCAGTCTGTTTGCTGACGAACCCAAAAAGAATGATATCGCTGAGAAGTACAGGGAAGGTGGTTATGGATACGGACATGCTAAAAAAGAGCTTTTAGGATTGATTGAAAGCTATTTTGAAGAGGCCAGGGAACGTAGAAAGATTCTCGCAAGTGACGAATCTTACCTTAAGGATGTACTTAAATTTGGTGGTGAACGTGCGAGGGACCGGGCTGAAACAGTAATGGAGCCCATTCGCTCAGCTACAGGATTATTTAGAAGTTTTGATTACTGATCTGTTCCGGAGCTTGATTTAAAACCACTACACATTTCGATTTGTTAATCATTTATTGAAAAGCGTTTATGATATTGATCATTGATAACTACGATTCATTCACCTACAATCTCGTTCATATTGTCGCGGGTGAAACTAACGATTACAGGGTGATCCGAAATGATGAATATTCTGTTGATGAAATCAGTGATATGAATCCATCGCGTATTTTAATTTCTCCAGGACCGGGTCGTCCAGAGGATGCGGGTATCACTGAGGCTGTCATCAGGGAACTGGGACCAGATATTCCTCTTCTTGGAGTGTGTCTGGGTCATCAGGCCATTGGCCATGTGTACGGGGCTGAAGTTGTGCATGCTCCAAGTTTGATGCACGGTAAAACATCACTCATCGAACACGATGGAAGATCTTTATTCTCTGGTATTGAAGAAAATTTTATCGCAACACGCTATCACTCATTAGCTCTTAAACCTGCAACTGTTCCTGAATCATTAAATGTGACGGCGCGAACATCTGATGGTGTTATCATGGGCATCAGGCATACGCTTTTCCCAATTGAAGGTATTCAGTTTCATCCAGAAAGTATTCTCACGACAGAAGGCCCAAAAATAGTAAAAAACTGGATGAAGCTGGAATATCAGCAGACTGATACGGCTTTGTAAGCGGAGTCTATTTCTTGAAAAATCGACAAAAATATAATTCATAACACACTATACAATAAATGTTTACACACTTTCTCGAGAAAATTTCTTTGTCGGAAGATCTCACTGCCAGTGAAGCTGAGGATGCTCTTCAGCTTATTGTAGATGGTGATGTATCAAACGAAGAGGTGTCAGCTTTTTTATATGGCATGCGCATGAAAGGAGAGAGCGTTGAGGAACTTACTTCGTTTGTGAATGTGATGCGGCAAGCGATGGTCCCGGTTGAAGTTGATATAACTGGAGCTGTAGATCTTTGCGGGACAGGCGGTGACAAAACAGGTACGTTTAATATTTCTACTGCTGCGATGTTTGTTGTGGCCGGAGCCGAAGTTCCGGTTTTGAAACACGGTAACCGAAGTGTATCGAGTAAAAGCGGAAGCTTTGATGTGCTCGAATTGTTGGGTGCAGTCCCTGATCTTCCAAAAAAGAAAGTTGAAAAACTTTATGAAGAAACAGGGATGGCGTTCATGTTCGCACCTAATTTTCATCCTGCTATGAAATATGTAATGCCTGCCCGGCGAGCGTTAAGACTCCGGACGTTTTTCAATTTGCTTGGTCCTTTGCTGAATCCGGCAGGTGTTCGACATCAGGTAGTTGGAGCATTCAGTGATGAAGCAGCTGCAATGATAATTCAGATACTGGCTAATCTGGACACTAAAACAGCTTACTCCCTGCACGCTCACGATGGGCTGGATGAGGTAAGTCTGTCATCACCCACTAATATATTTGAGCTTAAATCCAGAATATCAGGCAATTCCACTACATTTGATCCAAATATGCTTGGCTTCGACAAAGTTGATTTTAAAGAGCTTTTGGGTGGTGACGCAAAATTTAATGCAGACATACTGAATAATATTGTTGACGGGAAAGCATCGTACGCACAACAACGCATTGTTGAATTAAATGCAGCGTTTGGAATAGTTGTATCAGGTAAGGCAGAATCGTTGGAAGATGCTGCAGAAATGGCATCTGAAAGTATTAAAAGCGGCCGGGCAAGGAAAAAGTTAAACGCATTTATTGAAACTTCCAGGAGACTTGCATAATCATGGCAACCATACTTGATCAAATCGTAGAGAAAACAGCATCTGACTTAGCTAAACGGAAACGAAAAGTTTCATGGAAAGACCTTGAATCTTTCAAGCTGTATGAGAGTGAAAAGTCATCTATGGCTAAAGCACTTAAGAAAACGAACAACGTTTCGGTTATTGCTGAAATTAAGAAAGGGTCCCCTTCGAAAGGGATAATTCGGCATGATTTTGATCCTGTAAAACTTGCGGAGCAGTATATGAAGGGGGGAGCGTCAGCAATTTCCGTCCTGTCCGATGAACCATTTTTTATGGGATCGCTGGACTATCTCGAAGCTGTTTCTGAGGTCAGTGAAATCCCCGTGCTGCGTAAAGATTTTATTATCGATCCGTACCAGATAAAGGAGGCGGCAGCTTATGGTGGAGATGCCGTTCTGTTAATTGCAACGATCTGCAGAGGTGATCAACTGAACGAATTACTGGCAGCAACGCAGGAATTTGGGCTGGAAGCTCTTGTTGAGTGCTATCACGAAGAAGAAGTTGATGGCCTTGACTGGGGATTGATTGACATACTCGGCGTTAATAACCGGAATTTGAGCACTTTTGAAGTGGATTTGCATCGTGGAGTTGAGCTTTTGAAAAAATCTCCGGTTGAAATAGTTCGCGTATCTGAAAGCGGGTTGTCTTCACCGGATGATCTTGTGTTTCTTCAAAAGAATAACATCGACGCGGCCCTGATCGGTGAGCATTTTATGCGTAAGGAAGATCCGGGTAAAGCGTTAAAAGAAATGATTGAAAAAGCATCACAACAAATGGAAACGAATCACTCGAAAACCTAAATAATATGTTTGCTGAACCCGAAAACAGGACTAAAGTGAAGATTTGCGGGATTACCAATCTCGAAGACGCACGTTTTGTCTCTGGTGCACTGGCCGATTATGTTGGATTTATTTTTTATCCAGATAGTCCCCGATATATAGAACCAGCAAAAGCAGGCGCCATTATCAACTGGCTTGAGGGTCCTGAAAAAGTAGGTGTATTCGTAAATCAACCACTCGATGACGTTCAATCAATAGCCAGGCAGACGGGCCTTGACTTTGTACAGCTTCATGGAGATGAATCTGTTGAGTACTGTAATTTAATGGATAAGCCGGTCATAAAAGTCTTTCATATTACTCCTGAAACAACTGCCGGTGAGCTCAAAGAATCAGTTGAACCGTATTTAGACTCAGTAGAATTTTTACTTTTTGATACAAAACAACCAGGAAAGTGGGGCGGAACCGGAACGGCATTCGACTGGAACGTGCTTTCTGATATCGGTGAGATGAAACCTTATTTTCTATCCGGAGGTTTGAAGCCCGACAATATCCGGCCTGCAATCAAATTGACAACACCTTATGCAATTGATCTTTCAAGTGGTATAGAGGAATCTCCGGGCCTGAAAGATTTTTCTAAAATCGAAGATCTCTTTGAAGAGATCAGAGATATCTGGGAACTGCAGGAGATGGGCGATCTGTAACTAATTTTAGTTTTAATGATGAAATAAGTTCATATGAATTACGAAGCACCAACAAAGTCTGGTTATTTTGGTAAATATGGGGGCAAATTTGTTCCGGAAATTTTAATGCCGGCCCTGGAAGAGTTGGAACAGGCTTTTGACGAAGCCCAAAATGATCCAATTTTCATGAATGAATATCATGAGCTTTTGGAGGAGTACGTAGGGCGTCCAACCAAACTTACATTTGCCGATCGGCTGACTGAGCATTACGGAAAAGGTAAAATTTATTTCAAACGGGAAGACCTTTGTCATACAGGCGCACATAAAATCAATAATGCGATCGGACAAATTCTGCTTGCCAAAAAGATGGGTAAAACCCGCATCATTGCCGAAACAGGAGCGGGTCAGCATGGGGTTGCGACGGCTACTGCATGTGCCAAGTTTGGTATGCAATGTGTGGTTTACATGGGAGAAGAAGATATGCGCCGTCAAAAGCTAAACGTTGACCGCATGCAGCTACTTGGAACTGAGGTTCGGCCGGTATCAAGTGGATCCAAAACCCTGAAAGATGCAACAAATGAGGCAATCCGTGACTGGGTTACAAACGTGGATTCCACATTCTACATCATTGGTTCAGTTGTAGGCCCGCATCCATATCCTATGATGACCCGTAATTTCCACCAGGTCATCGGAAATGAAACCAAAAAACAGATTTTAGAGATGGAAAGCCGGCTGCCTGATTACATGATTGCATGTGTAGGTGGCGGGTCAAATGCTATAGGTTTTTTCTATCCGTTTATCGATGATGAATCAGTGAAGCTGATTGGTGTAGAAGCAGCAGGTCTGGGTGCCGACACGGATCAAACAGCTGCAACACTAACCAAGGGTACACCGGGTGTACTGCATGGATCAATGAGCTACTTGCTTCACGATTCAGAAGGACAAATTCAGCTTGCGCATTCTATCAGTGCCGGGCTCGACTATCCAGGTATCGGTCCCGAACATTCATATCTGCACGATACAAAGCGTGTATCCTACTATGGCGTCACTGATGAACAGGCAATGCAAGCAGTTGAGCGCTCCTCCAGACTAGAAGGGATTATTCCAGCTATTGAAACTGCTCACGCGATAGCATACCTCGAAACTCTAATGCCTCTTACAAAGAAAGATGATATCATCGTACTGAATTGTTCAGGCAGAGGTGATAAAGACATGTCCACTATTTCAGAATATTTTTCCTCATGATTGCACAAAAAAACAGAATCGAATCACTTTTTGAAAAAAAAGACGATAAAGAAAAAGTAATGTCGCTGTTTATGACAGCCGGGTATCCTGACCTGAACTCTACGGCAGATTTGGTGATTGGATTTGAAAAAAACGGAGCTGATATGGTCGAGCTTGGTATGCCATTTAGTGATCCGCTTGCGGACGGGCCTACTATCCAGGAGGCAAGTAATGTTGCTATAAAAAATGGCATCACAATGGACGGCATCTTCGATATAGTGAAAAAAATCCGCGAAACATCTCAGATTCCCGTGGTTTTGATGGGCTATATTAACCCGGTCTTCCGATATGGTGTCGAGAAATTTTGTAAAAAGGCTGAGGAAGCGGGTGTTGATGGACTCATTATTCCTGATGCTCCGATTGAAGAGTCAGGCTTACTATCTGAACATGCGAAAGTCCATGGCTTGCATATGATTTACCTGGTGGCTCCAAATACATCAAGCGAAAGAATGAAACAGATTGACGAAAAAAGTGATGGATTTGTCTACTGTGTATCGGTCACAGGTGTTACAGGAGCCAGAGACGGTGATGAAGTTGCACAATCTGTGCAGCGTTTTATCAGCAGAGTAAAGGAGAACGTCAAGAAGAATCCCAAGCTGGTGGGATTTGGTATTAAAAATCATAATGATGCCATGAAAATATCAGACGACCTGGATGGTTTTATCGTTGGAAGTGCACTTATTGAGAACATTAGGTCCAACTATCCTGATGACGGCTGGAAACAAAAGCTTTTTTCTTTTGTTAATAACCTGAAATATGGAAATATTTGATCGTTTAAATGTCCAATTCTTAAATAAGCCATCATGAAAGTATCATCTCTCATCTTATTGCCGGTTGCACTCATCGCACTTTTCACTGCTTGTGAGGGCGATTACAGACCTCAATCTATCGGTGCAGTTGATGAAATTTACGTAGTGATGGATTCTACTGACTGGAACAGCGAAACAGCGATGGCAATCAGAGAGACATTCGGTCGGCAAATAGAGACTGTGCCAACACCTGAAAATGCTTACACGCTCACTTTTAGAGATTTTAGGACAAATGACCAGCTAGATCAGCTTCAGGAGTACAAAAATGTAATTTTTGCGGCACCACTTGGTGAAGAACATAATGTATCACAGTTTATTGGCGCAATTTTGTCTGACGAAATTAAACAAAGAGTCCGTGATGATGAAAGTTTTGCATTCCCATTAACTGATCGCTGGGTAAGAGACCAGTGGACGCTTCTCCTGACATCGACATCAGATGAAGCTCTTGCTGAAAAAATTCGAAATTCAGAGGAGTCACTTGTCAACCATTTAATGGTCCGTGAGTTCGACCGCCGTACTCAAAATATCTACAGACGGGGTGAGCAGGTTGCCATTTCAGATTCACTTTGGGAAGATCATGGCTGGAAAGTACGGATGCAGCACGATTACATCCAGGTGATTGATACAACCGACGCCGTGATGTTTCGACGCTATCTGCCGGATAACAATCGATGGATGTGGGCATGGTGGCAAAATGATGTATCCAATCCCGACTTTGTTGATGCTAATTGGATAAATGCCAAGCGAGATTCATTAATGGAGCATTTAGTTCAGGGTGAACGAGAGGGCTCTTATGTCACTACAGATTATCGGCGGCCGCTTGAAACCCGGGAATTTGAAACTGACAACAGGCTGATAGGGTACGAAACCAAAGGGCTTTGGCGAATGACAAATGACTTTATGGGCGGCCCATTTGTACATTTCACTTATTACGACCCGATGACTGACCGTCTCTTTATGGTTGAATATGCCCAGTTTGCTCCAAGCGTAAATAAACGACGATTTGTACGACAATTCCAGGCAATGGGACGCACATTTGAAAGTGACTCAACATGGAATCAGTCGGGCAGCAGTGGGCAGATTTCTGCAGCACAATAACAGCATAACATTTCGAAATTTATTGTATGTCAGGTACATCAGCTGGTAAATCTTTATCTGAGACATATCACGAGAAAGCTGATCCTGAAAAAGATTCTGCAAGGCGATTGGCTGACTCACTGGAACCCTGGCGCTATTCTGTACCTCCCGGGCCGATTTTAGAAATAGGAGCCGGTACAGGGATATTCACTACTCATCTTCGACGTATACTTCCAAAAAGAAACATATTTGTTACTGACACATCAAAAGAAATGATTGCTCAAGCTAAGGAAAGCCTGGGTAAAGAGGATAGAGACGGATTACTTAATTTTTCTCAACTTGATGCTGAAAAAGATGAAATAGAAGCCCAAAAGTATGCTTTAATCTGTGGGAATCATGTTGCTCATCAATTTAAACATCCTGCTGCCACACTTGAGAAATTAGCACTGGCCCTAAAAATAGACGGTCTTATGCTCATGAGTTTCCCGGGTGAAGATTCATTTCAGGAGTGGAGGTCCGCTTGTGTGGAGTTAGGCATTCCATATACAGGGCGATCAATGCCGGGTACGGAATCACTGGTTATACATTTATCGATGGGGCCTGTACAGGTTGATTTTTATGAGGATCAGTCGACATGGTACTTCGAGAATTTTGAAGCTTTTAAATCACACATGCTTGCAGGCGGCTTCATAATAGAAAAAGATGAAAAGCAGTTAGCGGAAAAAGAAGTTAAGCTTTTAAATAAAAACTGGAATAAAACCAGTAGCGGTACAATAGGACTTACGTATCATAATGTATTCCTGGCAGTTAAAAGAATAGGGGAGTAGTAATAGCTAATACAAAAAAATCTATTATAGGTTTAAGCTTGTTGCTGTCAACCCATCGCAAGCTTCTTTTTCTTTTTCGACTGTTTTGGATTTTTGGAGTGAGCTTTTGCAGCAGGAAACTCTACAATAAATGTCGCACCGCACCCCAGCTCAGATTCGCATCGCACTGATCCTCCCATTGTATTGCAAATCTTTTTAATAATATAAAGTCCCAGCCCGGTAGATGATTCATTGCCGGTAGGCTTGCTACTTAGCTTAGAATATTTTTTAAAAAGTTTTTTCTTTTCTGAGGGAGATATACCAGGACCCTGATCTCTAACAGATACCTGGATGTTATCTCCGGTCTGTTTGGTAGAGATAATAACTGATGAGTTTTTTGGGGAGTATTTAATCGCGTTGGAAATTAAATTATCCAGAATCCTGAGAATATTATCTGAATCCCCAATTAACGGATCAATAGAATTATTTAGAACCGTTTTGATTCGAATATTCTTACTTCGTGCAGGCTCGAAAAAATGCTGAAGGGCTTCTTTTACCAGTGGATTAATTTCAATAAGCGATGTGGAACCCTTATTACCATATGCCTCGATAGTGTGAATTTTCAGAACATTGTTGATGAGAGCAATCATCCTGTTAGAAGAAACCTTTATGAGATCGGTGTATTCCCGGATTGTTTCCCTATTTGGCTGATTCTCACTGTTGATCATGTCAACCGCAAGATTTATCGACGATAGCGGATTTCTAAGATCGTGAGCGGCTATACTTAAAAATTCATCCTTTTCTGCATTCAGGCTGGATAGTTTCTTATTCTTATCCTCAATTTGGCGCCGTTGCTCCTGCAGACTCTTGTTATTCCGTTTTCGTGTTCTGTTTGATTTGAAAAGAAGTGCTATTACAATAAATAGAACAACAACGCTTGCGATCAGAAAACTGCGCAAATGATTCATTTTTAACAGGTTCGCTTCTCTTAGTTCTGCTTCTTTACTCAATATTTCAATTTCCCGGTCTTTTTGTTCAGCGCTGAATCGCGACTGAAGCTCACTGATTTTTTCTCCTCGCTGCATAGATTGGAGCGTATCAGAATGATGGTGAAACTGCTGAAAGTGATGATAAGCAAGAGCGAACTCATCAATCCTTTCATATATGTTTGCCAGTAGTTTGTGACCTTCCGTGATTTTTTTTCTCATATTGGAAGCCTCAGCGAGCGTCAATCCATTTTGAGTATATTCAATAGCCTTATCGGTCTTTCCGGTTTCATAAAACAATTTGCCCATTACGATATAGGTGAAGATCAAATGGGACGTCATGTTGTGGCGCTTTAAATATTCCAGAGCAGTATTGAGGTGAATCCTCGACCGTGTATACTCCTTCATATTACGGTAAGTGTTACCGATATTGAGTGTAGCAATAATATATGTTAGACTGTCAGGTTCGTTTGTAAGAATTGATCGTTTTGATGTTTCCCAAAAATAGTCAAGCGCCTTTTCATAATTGCCTTGTCTTCGATGAATTACACCAAGGTTGTTTGTTGATAAAAGTGACTGCTGATTCTCATCGAGTGATTCCCATGTTTTGATGCTCTCTTCCAGATATTTCGCTGCCGTCTCGTAATCTTCCTGCTCTAAATAGATGAGTGAAAGGTTGTTTAAGGCACTGGCAATTCCACGCTTATTGCCCAGCTCTTCCTCCATTCGGATGGATTTCAAATAATAGTTGTTTGCTTTCTCATGATCTCCAAAATCAAGATAGCTATTACCTAAAAAATTGTATGCGGTTGCGAGACCCCGTTTGTAATCAATTTCATAGGCTATCGTTTCGGCTTGACGTGCTGCCTGAAATGCAGTACTCAGGTCTTTATCTAAATTTTCGGAGCTTATTGTAAGCAGACTGTCTACCGCCTCTTGAGTTTGTGGGATTAGCTGAAATGAATCATTCAGTTCATTAATGGAGTAGATATTTTCATTATAATTTTCAGATACCTCAGATACCTCAGATACCTCAGA
>CAZVEP010000032.1:0-8096 GCA_964625635.1 uncultured Rhodohalobacter sp. | reverse complement strand
TCAGATACCTCAGATACCTCAGATACCTCAGAATCCCCGGCAGTCTCTGAATTCTGTTCGTTCAAATAATCTGTAGGGAAACCTAGTATATATAAGAATGCTGTTAAGCGTATTAGTGTTAGAATCACGTCGAGTTGTGGGTTTAACTCCTGCAAAATTAATGTTTCAGCCGTCATTGTTTTCGACGGGATAAATGATATTCGTAAGTGTTTTTGGACAAATAATTAAAATTTTCTAATAAAAGTATTTCAGGCAGCACGCTCAACCTATCTTATCCGAATTTGCTGGTATGCAACACGTTAGTGTCTTTATACTGAGTGTCCATTTAGGAAAATCTGCTTAGGTAAGCTATCAAACTGTTATGAAATCAGAGGTTGATCAATACTATATAGTTGAAAATGCTATATGATTTCATGTATCAATAAACTAAATATTAAACATCGAAGAGGTAGAGCAAATATGAAAGATCTTTCAGAAGAAGAGAAAAGCAGGATTATTGAAATGGCCTGGGAAGATAGAACGCCTTTTGGCGCAATCGACTATCAGTTTGGTTTGTCAGAGGAAGAAGTAATTGAATTGATGCGCAAGGAGATGAAGTCATCAAGCTTTAAAATGTGGCGCAAACGCGTTTCAGGGCGCAAAACAAAACACCGTAAACTCAGAAAAGATGATGTGGATCGCTTCACCAGTCCTTATTGACAATTTTTTTCTGGATTTTGATGTACGTGCATAGATTCAGTAATTTTCGAAACAGTATGAATTTTATCAAATATTATTACTATTCAACAATTGACTGATCCTACATCTCAAGTGTTTATCGTATGGATTTAACCTAAACATTTCATTATTTTTATAGTGTAATACTTAAGGTATTTTACATGTTAAATACCGGTTGTTAAAAAGCAATAAATAGAATAAAGACTAAATAAAAGAGATACATTATGAGTGATTTAGACTTGAAAGGTAACTGGAACGAACTCAAAGGTAAGATCAAACAGAAATATGGAGATCTTACAGATGACGATCTTACCTACGTAGAGGGTAAGGAGGATGAACTGATGGGTAACCTTCAGAAAAAACTTGGTAAAACTAAAGAAGATTTGGCAAGTGAGATTAGAGAAATGATCGATTCTGAAGAGAGTGTTTCTTAAATGCCAGAGATGGCTTAGCAT
Organism: uncultured Rhodohalobacter sp.; assembly: GCA_964625635.1. GTDB lineage: Bacteria > Bacteroidota > Rhodothermia > Balneolales > Balneolaceae > SW132. The sequence continues at coordinate 6,924 of CAZVEP010000032.1, read as the reverse complement.
TTATTAAGTGCTGGATGGTTGAAGAGAATTCGATCCGATGTTTAACTTCATACTCGGTTGCACTATAAGTACTAACTGTCATTCAATAGGTTTGATTGAATGACAGTGATGTGTTCATATCGCAAACTGATCATCGCTGATATTTGAGACATGGTGTATATTAATTTTTAAGGAGAGAATTATACCGACAAATTACAATGACCATCCAATTCTCAGGCTGGAAATCTACAGGTGGATTGAACTGTTCAGTTGTTTATTCCCAAAGCCTCGATAGATTACGTCCGCAAAAGAAAGCAAGTTTAATTCGAGTCAAAATTACTCTTTAAAGGCAAGTGTTTACACAATTCATCAACACTCATCCGTCTTGTAACTTTAAGTAAAGCTAATTATTTGAACCAAAAATTGCTTTAATATAATAGAAAAGCGCTTCCATGCGAGGTTTTATTCTCATATATTTTCTGGAGCAAATGTATCAGGAGGTCAAGTTTAACCCTGAAAATCAACTATCACGTCAAAATATCTAAAGAATAATCAAATGGAAAATTTGAAAATAAAATCTAAGACGCATCATTGGAAGAGTCCCAGTCTCGGCCGTCAAATGGAGATGAATATTTTTGGGACAAGTGGTACACCGGTTATAATTTTTCCTTCAGAAGAAGGCGGGCGGGACGAGTGGGAACAAGCTGGTATCATGTCGTCACTTGATGAACAAATATCGGAAGGATACAACCAGTTTTTTTGCCTCGAATCCGTCGCAGATGAGAGTCTGTTAAATAAAAATGCAGAACCCAAACATCGAATAGGGCGGCAAATACAGTATGAGCAGTATTTAATTGATGAAGTTATACCTTTTGTTCGTAAAACAAATAACAATCCATACTTAATATTCTCGGGGGCTTTTCTTGGAGCTTACTATGCACTTTTGTTTGCTCTTAAATACCCTGAAAAAGTTGATAAAGTGATTGGAATAAGTGGAACTTACGATATCAAACCTTACCTTGATGAACATTACGATGACAGTGTTTACTTCAACAATCCGGTAGATTTTATACCCAATTTGAATGATCCTAAGATTCTAAAGAATATTTCAGAAATTGATATTCGGCTTCTTTCTTATTCAAACGATCCTCAAAAAGAAGAATCGGAGCGAATGAGTGATTCACTTTGGCTAAAAAATGTGGATCATAATTTTTATGTTTGGGATGAAGTCATTTCGGAACCATGGAAGCTTGTTGATTCTATGTTTATCGAACATCTTTTTTAACGACACAAACTGCATATCCAAATGATCAAAAAAGTTTTAGTGGCGAACAGGGGAGAGATTGCCCTGCGTATCATGCGAACCTGCCGTGAAATGGAAATTATTACGGTGGCTATCTATTCAACTCCTGACGCAACAGCCCCGCACGTTTTATTTGCGGATGAATCTGTCTGGGTCGGTGAGGCGGCATCGTCTGAAAGTTATTTAGATATCGACAAAGTTATTGGCGCAGCAAAAAAGACCGGAGCTGATGCGATACATCCTGGTTATGGGTTTCTAAGCGAAAACGGAGAGTTTTCAAACAGATGTAAAGACGAAGGAATTATATTTATTGGCCCAAGTGCAGAATCAATCCGTTTGATGGGGGATAAGACTGCAGCTCGGGATCTGATGGGCAAAGCCGGGGTACCGTGTCCACCCGGTACTAAAGACGCCATGGAAGATGTTGATGTGGCTCTTAAGGTCGCGAAGGAAGTAGGGTTTCCTGTCCTTGTTAAAGCAGCAGCCGGTGGTGGTGGTAAAGGCATGCGGATTGTTCACAATGAAGAAGACTTTGCGGGAAGCGTTAAAGCTGCACAGTCTGAGGCAAGAAATGCATTTGGCGACGATCGTGTGTATGTCGAGAAATACCTTGAAGAACCTCGTCATATCGAATTTCAGATCATGGCAGATCAAAGCGGCAAAACAGTGCACCTGTTCGATAGGGAATGTTCTGTGCAGCGGCGCCACCAAAAAGTAATTGAAGAGGCACCCAGTGCACTGCTCGACGATAAGCTGCGTGCTGAAATGGCGGATGCAGCGATCCGGGCAGCTGAAGCCTGCAACTATGAAGGAGCCGGTACAATTGAGTTTCTCGTGGATAAGCATAAAAAATTCTATTTCCTGGAAATGAATACACGGCTACAGGTAGAGCACCCTGTGACCGAAATGATTACCGGTATAGATCTTGTAGAAGCACAAATACGGGTTGCGGCCGGTGAACCACTTCCATTTTCGCAGGAGGATATTAAAAAGTCGGGGCATGCCGTTGAATGCCGGATATACGCCGAAGACCCGGTTGATAATTTCTTACCCAGTACCGGCACACTGCTTCGTCACAGAATTCCTTCCGGGCCGGGTGTACGTGTTGATGCAGGCGTTGAAGAGGGAGGAGCTGTAACCATCAGTTACGATCCGATGATCTCAAAACTATCCGTGCACGCTCCAACTCGTGAAAAAGCCATTCATAAAATGATCCGAGCTCTCAGTGAATATGAGATTAGTGGTTGTAAGACAACTATACCGTTCTGTGACTTTACCATGAGGCATGAGGCGTTCATCAGCGCTGAATATGACACACATTTTGTGCCGGATCATTTTGAACCACACAAGCATGAGCTATTTGATGATGAAGATGGTATAGATGCTTTGGCTGTATCTTTAGTTGCCGCTCTAAAGGGCGGGAATGGAGATCAGGATGCAAGCCCGGGCAGTGATCCGACGGCGATTCAAACACAGTCCAACTGGTGGAAATCCCGATAACAGGCTAGATGTCACTTCATGAAATCAGGCAATAAAGAGCTTTTTAATCAGCTGAGCAATCTTCTTACAGAACAGCGTAATCCTGATACACAGACGATTGATCTTGCCAGCAGTCTGGAAATTGTTACAGCAATCAACAATGAGGACAAAAAAGTAGCGGATCGTATTGAGCGTAAACTGCCGGTGATTGCTGAAGCGGTTGAGCGTATTGCTGAAAATATAAAAGCGGGAGGTAGACTCCTTTATTTTGGCGCTGGCACGAGTGGACGGTTGGGAGTGCTCGATGCAGCTGAATGCCCACCTACATTCGGGACAGATCCTGACCTTGTTCAGGGTTTTATTGCCGGTGGAAAAAAAGCAATGTTTAAAGCTCAGGAAGGTGCCGAGGACAGTGAACAGCAGGGGAGCGATGAAGCTGAAAATCATAATATAACAGAAAATGATATTGTAGTGGGGTTGGCAGCAAGCGGACGAACACCCTATGTGCATGGTATCATTAAAGAAGCTAATAAACGAGGCGCTGCAACCATCTTTATTACAACCGTTTCAGCTGACCAGGTAGAACTTTTCGAAGAAGTTGATTTCATGATAGATATTCCCGTTGGTCCGGAAGTAATCATGGGCAGTACACGGATGAAAAGTGGAACAGCCCAGAAAATGGTCCTGAATATGCTTAGCACCGGAGCGATGGTTCGCCTTGGAAAAGTTTATGAAAACGTTATGGTGGATCTGCAGCTCACAAATAAAAAACTTGAAGAAAGGGCGAAACGAATCGTAATGATGCTAACTGATTGTAGCTACAATGTTGCTGAATCTGTTTTGGACGAAGCTGATGGTCATGTTAAAACGGCTATCATTATGGTCTTGACAAACCAAACGAAAACTGAGGCAAGGGAACGACTGAAGGAAAATGACGGGTTTGTTAGAGCGACCATCTAAGAAAATATAAAGAGCTATTCAGCATCTATTATCAAAATACTACAAGTCTGTATTCGTTTTATGTCGTAACATGATATTTTATGACAAATAAAGAATCAATTGTTGGCCATCTTTAAAATTAAACATCATCTTTCTGAAACGGATTATATCAACCGTTTACTTGCTGCAGTATTAGCAATACAGGTGATTGTTCTATGCCTATTTAAATTTTGGCCGGCCGAAGTAAATCAAGAGGAGCCTTACAGGGAGGAGTTACCTCAGCAGGAGTACCTGATTGATGAAATAATGGTAACCAAGCAGCAATCTTCTCCGCCTCCGCCTCCCAAGCCTCAGATACCTCAGCCTGTGCCCAATGATGAGATCATCGAGTTTGAGCCTGATTTTGAGCTTGATCTTGAGACGCCCGATATGCCGGATTTGGAGTTCGGTTCGGGAACAGCGATGGATGGCGATGAGGCTACTATTGTGTCCAACCCTCAAATTCCGCCGACTGTTGTTCGAATCGTTGAAGCAAGTTCGCCTGACGATGTTCCTCCTGAGTTGAAAGGAAACATAGAAATGATCGTAAATTTTCTTGTTGATAAGCAAGGTCGGGTAGAAGAAGCGTCTATTGTTGAAATACGCAAATATGATGAAGATGGAGATTACGAAGTTCTTGAATTCATCGAATACGGACTAATGGATGCTGTTTTACGCGCTGCACTTCAGTGGCGATTTCGTCCGGCACGCCAAGACGGAGAACCCGTTCGTGCGTATACCCGTCAGCGGTTCAATTACTAAAGTCTGAGGCTCTCTGTAACAATATCCCTCAACCTCAACCTTCTCTGAGAGGGCAGCCAAATCTGCGACAACGACAGGGTTACTAAAGGTTGAGGCTCTCTGTATCAACATCCCTTAGCCTCAACCTTCCTCGAAAAGGCGACCAAATTTGCGACAACGACAAGGTTACTAAAGGCTGAGGCTCTCTGTAACAATATCCCTCAACCTCAACCTTCTCTGAGAGGGCAGCCAAATCTGCGACAACGACAGGGTTACTAAAGGTTGAGGCTCTCTGTATCAACATCCCTTAGCCTCAACATTCCTCGAAAAGGCATCCAAGTTTGCGACAACGACAGAGTTACTGAAGGCTGAGGCTTTTTGTTTCCACATCCACCATTTACTTTCACGGGAAATCTTCTTTTTTTAAATCGAGCTGAATAGTTATAAACAAATCAATCACAAGAACATATGGATAGAATAATTCGCCTGGGAATGGTAGGTGGCGGGCCGGATGCGTTTATTGGTGCGGTTCACCGTAAGGCAGCAGCACTGGATGGGCATTTCGATTTAGTTTGCGGAGCATTCAGCCGGTCATATGAAAAATCTCAAGAGACTGGAAAAGCGCTTCATCTGGACCAAAATCGTGTGTATGAATCATATGATCATATGTTTGAAGAGGAACTCAAACTTCCCGACGATCAGCGGATGGACGCTGTATCAATTGTGACGCCAAACTACGTCCATTTTGATCCGGCAAAAAAGGCACTCGAAAACGGGTTTCATGTAATTATTGATAAACCCATCTCATTTACGCTTGATGAGGCCAAGGAGCTAAATAAAATCGTACAGTCAACAGGAAACGTACTAGCCCTGACTCATACCTACACCGGCTATCCCATGATTAAGGAGGCGAAGCAGAGGATTGCTGACGGTCAGATTGGTAAGCTCAGAAAAATTTATGTGGAGTATCCGCAGGGATGGCTGGCAACACCTCTTGAAGAAGAGGGCAACAAACAGGCATCATGGCGAACAGATCCTGAGAAATCAGGTGCAGGTGGAGCTATAGGGGACATTGGAACACACGCTGCGAATCTTGCTGAATACGTATCAGGACTGGAAATCACACATCTTTGCGCCGATGTGCGTACCAATGTAGAAGGGCGAAAACTTGACGACGATTCCTCTGCGCTGCTGAAATTCGGCGAGAATGTTTCCGGCGTGCTGGTTGCAACTCAAATTGCTACGGGAGAAGAGAATGATCTGAAAATTAGACTTTACGGATCTAAAGGCGGATTTGAGTGGACACACACCGATCCAAACACGCTTCTTTACAAGCCTCACGAAGAACCGACACAAATTCTGAGAGCCGGCACGGGATATCTGACAGATCTTGCAGCAAAAAATACGCGGCTTCCGGCCGGTCATCCAGAGGGATACCTCGAAGCGTTTGCCAATATTTACGTGGAATTTGCCAACGCTGTGAATGATCACCGGGATGGAAAGTATAAGTCATCAGACTATTACGATTTTCCTGATGCCGCAGAAGGCGTGCGCGGAATGGCTTTTGTGACAAACATGCTTAAGTCATCCAAATCAGATCAGAAATGGACAGAATTTTCTGTTTAATTCTGCTCTGAATGTGTGTGTCAATATTATCCCAGTTTTCTAATACTCTAATTAACCAATCAACTAATCACCAAACATGAAATCAGTTAAAGGACCCGCCATATTTCTTGCACAGTTTGTAGACGACGAACCGCCATTTAACGATATCGTGGCGTTCGGTAAATGGGCAAAGTCGTTAGGATACAAAGGTGTTCAAATTCCCACATGGGAATCGCGACTTATTGATCTTGAGAAGGTTGCCAACAGTAAAACGTATGCTGATGAATACAGGGGTAAAATTGAGGATGCAGGCATTCAGATTACGGAATTGTCAACTCACCTGCAGGGGCAGCTGGTAGCCGTAAACCCGGCATACGATTCAATGTTTGACGCGTTTGCACCTGAGGAGGTTCATGGGAAACCCAAAGAGCGGCAAGAGTGGGCCGTAAACCAGCTGAAAATGGCTGCAAAAGCAAGCGCAAATCTCGGGCTTGATGCCCATGCGTCGTTTTCGGGCGGACTGATGTGGCATACGGTCTATCCATGGCCACAGCGCCCGGCCGGTTTGGTGGATGATGGATTTAAAGCTTTAGCTGATATCTGGACACCAATTCTAAACGAATTTGATAAACATGGCGTGGATGTGTGTTACGAACTTCATCCCGGAGAAGATCTCCATGATGGCATTACATATGAACGATTTCTTGAGGCAACCGGTGATCACCCGCGCGCACGTATTCTCTACGATCCCAGCCACTTTGTACTTCAGCAGCTTGACTACCTCGAGTTTATCGACATCTACAAGGATTACATTGAAGCCTTTCACGTGAAAGACGCGG
>CAZVEP010000031.1:0-34022 GCA_964625635.1 uncultured Rhodohalobacter sp. | reverse complement strand
ACATTTCCTTAAACCGTTCATAGGCAGCTTTTTCCAGCTCTTCCCGATGATTTGGATGAGAGATTTCAATCAACGATCTGGCTCTTCGGCGCAAACTCTGTCCATACAGGTTAGCAACTCCGTACTCAGTAACGATGTAGTGAACGTGAGCTCGTGTGGTCACGACTCCGGCTCCTTCTTTCAGAAACGGGACGATCTTCGACTGGCCTCTTCCTGTTGTAGATGGCAAAGCAATAATCGGCCGGCCGCCCTCCGACAGAGACGCCCCGCGAATAAAGTCCATCTGTCCGCCCACGCCCGAGTATTGGTACGTGCCTATGGAATCGGCACATACCTGACCGGTCAAATCAATTTCAATCGCACTGTTGATCGCCGTTACTTTTGGGTTTCTTCGAATGACTGCAGTATCATTCACATATGCACAGTCAAGCATCTGAATCAGCGGATTATCGTCCATGAAATCGTAAAGCTTCCGGGTACCCATCGCAAACGAGCCTACCACTTTACCCGGATGTATTTTCTTCTTGGAATTATTGACTATGCCTGATTCTAAAAGCGGGATCAGTCCATCCGAAAACATCTCCGTATGAATCCCGAGATTTTTGTGATTCTCGAGCGAGGCCAGGACTGCATCAGGTATGTTACCAATACCCATTTGCAGCGTAGCTCCGTTTTCAATCATACTAGCACAGTGCCGGCCAATTTTAAGCTCCACATCGGATAACTCCACCGACTGGTGCTCCGGAATTTGATCATTTACTTCTGTTGCATAATGAATCTCGCTTACATGGATAAGCCCGTCGCCATGAGTTCGAGGCATGTTAGGATTTATTTGTGCAATTACCGTATCTGCATTGAGTATTGCCGCACGGGTGGCGTCAACAGATATTCCCAGTGAACAGAAGCCATGTTTATCAGGCGGACTCACCTGGATCATTGCCGCATTCAGATCTATGATACCCCTGTTAAACAGATGCGGGACCTCGCTCAGGAATACCGGGATATAATCTGCCTGCCCCGTTTTCATGGCTGATCGTACATTTTGTGCCGTAAAGAATACGTGTGTGCTAAAGCTATCTTTATACTCAGGTTTCGTATATGGCGCTTCACCTTCCGTGTGCAGGTGAAATATCTGAACTTTACGCAACTCGTTGTGCCTTCTGGTAAGTGCCTTTACCAGCTGCTGAGGTGCCGCTGCCGCGGTGTGAATATATATATGCTGCCTTGATTGAATGTAGCTTACAGCTTCATCTGGTGATACAATTTTCATAGCTCCGTAGATTTATTTTTCATTTGCAATCAGTCTCTTTGTGAAATCTAGCCATACCAACGATTGATTCTATCTTATATAAATAATTTAGTATCACTCTGTGTAGCCTGTATTAAGTTCAACAAAATACTTTTCAGATTGTTACTTTGGTGCAATCTAAAGTCATACTTAAAGCTTGTCAAATTTTATGCACCGGTTAACATTTCTCCTTACCGTTTCCCTATTGATGATATCCGGCACATTTAGTCCGATTGTGTCAAAAAGTTCTGAACCTCAAGTACCGACGGACGAGAAGGTAGTTGGTATTCGCGTGGTTCCACCATTTGTGATTGAGGAGGATGACGGAACGTACTCCGGGTTAACAATTGCGCTTTGGGAACACATCGCAGAACAGACTGATATAGACTTTGCCTACAGTGAGCGTAGTTTACAGGGGCTTATTGAAGGAGTGCAAAACGGGGAACTTTATGCGTCGGCTGCCGCGCTGACAATTACCTCCGACCGGGAAGAGCTGGTAGATTTTACTCATCCTTTTTATGTAACCGGACTTGGTATTGCTGTATCGTATCAGCCCGCCGGATTCTGGCAGTCGCTCACCGCGATGTTTTCGCCTGATTTTTTATGGATCGTGCTGCTGCTGTTGCTTTTAATCCTTTTTTGGGGGTTTTTGGTCTGGATTTTTGAACGTCAGGAAAACAGTGAAGAATTTGGGGGTACTACAGCAGAAGGTGTTGGCAGCGGATTTTGGTGGGCAGCGGTTACAATGACGACCGTGGGCTATGGAGACAAATCACCCCGGACGCTGGGAGGGCGCATCGTCGGTTTTATCTGGATGTTTACAGCCATTATCGTAATCTCATTCTTCACGGCATCAATCGCCTCAAGCCTTACGATAAACCAGCTTGATAGCAGAATAAACGGGCCTGAAGATTTACCAAATGTAAGAGTTGGAGCTCTGGCTCAATCTGCAACGCTAACTTTTTTAGAAGAAGAGCGCATCAGTGCTACTACTTACGCATCCATTTCCGAAGGGCTGAAGGCCGTTGAAAATGAAGAAATCGATGCATTTGTACACGATGCACCCATTATTCAGTATTACACACAAATTGGCTTTCGAAACCGCTTGAGAATTCTGCCAAACACATTTAATGATCAGTATTACGGCATCGTACTGCCGCTAAACAGTACCTATCGAAATGAAATGAACCAAATTCTACTGGACTATATTGCGAGTGATGACTGGAATGAGCTCGTGAACAGATACCTGGGCAACTGATTCTTCGTCAGCCTCTTCAATTAAACAATCCAGGTCACTGACTTGGGCCTGCTGAGGAATCATCACTATCTCCCCTGAATGAATCAAGTATCTGCACGAAAATGGCACCTGCTATGATCAGCAGCCCGGCGATGACTTCGTAAATTGATGGATTTTCTCCTATCGATAGCCAGGCTATTAGCATCGCTGCCAGCGGAACCAGGTTACCATAAATCACAACACGCGTTGGCCCGATTGATCGCAGCGCCCTCACTTTTATCCACTGCCCCATGCCAACACCAATGGCGCCACCTGCAAGTATGGCGAACCATGTCCAGAAACCAAAGTTGAGCCACTCTTCACCAGCCAGAGATGGCGAGGCAATCATCAGGTAAAGTGACCCTCCAATTGCAGTTCGCATCGCCACCATGCTTATGGAGCCATATTTTTTTGCCAGCGGTTTGATAAGATGTAGCTCTACCACGGTCATGATAAGCGCAACGAGAAGCAAAAGATCGCCTAACCAATAGGCATTACCGGTTTTAAATCCGTCGAGAGCCATGATGAACGTACCACCACCTGCAAGTATGATTCCCACATATCCATAGGTGCCGATTTTTTCAGTTCGAAACAGTACACCGCAGCCCGTGCTGATGACAGGACCCAGCGCCAGCCAAATAGATGCCCTGGACCCGTGAGTTAAGTCAAGACCCTCAATTCCCAACCAGGGAGCCAGTGTGGCCCCGATAACAGACACAAGTAAAAGCCTCGCCCAGTCTTTCCTCTCAACTGATGGGAAAAACCTGAGTGGCTTGCCTACTCGCTTTGCATCAACATAACACTGAAAATAGAGAAGTAGCAACATTGCCACTCCCCCGATGACAAAGCGCGACACGCTGAATGAGATAGGCAGCATGTCTGTCAGCGCAATCTCAGCCAGAATAAAATTGGCTCCCCATATAACAGTAAAAAGCAGCAGTAAGCTGTGATGGGAAAATGCGGCTGTGTGGGAGTCACGCATAAAAGGCGATATGTTTTCTTTTCTTTGTGATATACTATAGTTCAATCACTCTGATAAAACATACCAAATACAGCTCTTTTCGTTCACTCTAACCTATTCATTTGCAAACTTTTACGGTTTCTGCTCACTGGATGGATCAGGTCACGCTTCAACCGCTGAGGTCTCTTTTCTGATAACCGGAGCCACTTCAGTGGCAAAAAGCTCAATCGAACGAAGCAGTTTTTTATGCGGAATACTACCCACGCTCATTTGTAGTAAAAAACGGTCGTGGCCAAATATTTCATGCTGACGGAGAATTTTATCGATAACCTGCTGTGGACTCCCGACAACATTTGCTCCATTTATCGCGGTCGATGCCTCAAATTGGTCTCGTGTCATGGGTGACCAGCCACGTTCTTTTCCAATTTTATCCATCGTTACTTTAAACGCAGGGAAAGCAGTTTCGATGGCATCCTGAGAAGAATCGGCTATGAAACCATGTGAATTGATGCTAAGGGGTTGTATTGGGTTCCCGTTTTCATTTGCTCCTCGTCGATGAAGATCGGCAAACGGTTTGAATCTTGCCGGTTCACCACCAATAATGGCCAGCGCCATTGGAATTCCAAGAGCACCCGCACGGTATGCCGACTTAGGGGTTCCTCCTACAGCAATCCATATAGGTAGTTTATCCTGCATCGGCCGTGGATAAACGCCTCTATTTGAAATCGACGGGCGATGTTCGCCCCGCCAGTTAACAACCGTGTTCTGACGCAATTCCAGCAGCAGCTCAAGATTTTCAGCAAAGAGCTCATCATAATCCTGCAGATTTTTTCCGAAAAGAGGAAAAGACTCTGTAAATGAGCCCCGACCAACCATAATTTCAGCGCGACCATCTGAGAGCAGGTCAAGAGTTGAATACTGCTGAAACACGCGAACAGGATCTTCAGAGCCTAAAACAGTCACTGCACTTGACAATTTAATGTTGTCTGTTCGCTGAGCAGCCGCAGCTAATATTACAGCGGGTGCAGATGAGATGTATTCTGAGCGGTGGTGCTCACCAATGCCTGCTACATCGAGCCCCGCCTGGTCAGCAAGCTCGATCTCCTCCATCAAATTACTCATCCTTTTTGCCGGGTGAAGAGTTTCACCGGTTTCTGTATCCGGCGTGTTCTCAACAAATGTGTAAATGCCTAATTCCATGCCTTCTTTTATTAAATTGTTTAACATTAAACATAACTGTTTCAGAAGTGAAAATCATCCTCATTGAGAACCTTCAAATCTATCTGCTTATCAATCGGAGAAATCTTTGATCAATGCACAGAAATTGTCGCTTCCTCAACCAGATCACCAATCTGAATTCTGTCTACGACATCCATCCCGCGTACCACAGTACCAAAACGCGTATAGTCTGCATCCAGGTGAGGCTTCCATTGGTGCATCACATAATACTGGCTGCCTTCGGTATCAGTCCCCGCACTGGCAATTCCAACAGCTCCCCGCTCGAAAGACTTAAGTGAGGGTTCCGTGGGAATTCTATATTCCGGTCCACCAAACCCATCACCCCGGCCTACATCTCCACCCTGAATGACAAAGTTGTGAACTACCCGGTGAAATGCGATGCCGTCATACGCTCCTGATCGTGTCAGACTGTCTACTGATGAGACGGTAAAGGGTGCTGATAGGGTATTCAACCGAATCACAATTTCCCCTTTTTCTGTTTTAAGATGCCAGTATGGCCGGGTTCCCAATGCATGAAGCCTTTCCCAATTTGGAATTCGAAAGTTTGGATCTTCAGGATCTGAAAAACCACCCGATTGTTCGGGAAACCTGGTCTCCAACGCCTGCTGAAACGCTGTCATATTCACATCATTTCCTGATTCTACCGCTTCCTGATATCTGGTCTGAAGCCAACCGAAATCATCGTCCTTAACAATTTCATCATCGCTTAAAAGTGTTGTGAGTCTTGTGACAGCACTCGGCCAGCCGGCTTCAGCAGTCTCCCATACTAAATTTCTGATCTGCTCAGTGTCTTGAGTATTCTCGAGGCCTATCCAATAGTCTGTTAAAGCCTGGACTGCACCAGCTGATCGAATACCACCTTGAGACAAGGTCTCTCTTAATCTCTCTAGATATGCGTCTGACGTTTCCATTTGCCGATATATTGCTAAAATGCGATTGGTCATATATGGATTCTTCTCAGCCATAAAGTCAAGCTTTTCAAGAATTGGTTTAAAGTCAGTTCCATGCGGCTCTAACAGCTCCAACGCAGTTATAAAAATGACTCCATTCCTGGTTCTCTGAACATGACGGCTATATATCTCATGCCTTAACTGATCGCTGAGTGAGTTCTTAAGCTTTAATCTCTCGAGCATTTCAGTTACGACCGTAGGATTATCATGAGACAATAGGTCCAGGATAATATCATGGTTGTCTTCAGTATAACTTTCAGACATGCTCATGGATCGAATCACTTCAATAAGCAGCTGCTGATCGCTCACATATCTTGGAAATGATACATTCTGAATAAAGAGTTCAGCCCCTGTTTCTCCGAGTATGCCTATCATATATTGATCAGTCATACTGTCTTGTCCAATCCCAACATCAATCCACTCTTCACGAAACCTGTTCGATAATTCAGACCCATTCTCGGGCCGATTCAGCGTGCTTCTGTAGAAGCCATAAAGAAGGTTCTTCCTCACCTCGGCTGACTCCGTTCTGAATGCTGCATCTATCACAGTTCGTATTGTATTATTTGAATATTCATCGTATGTCAAAATTCTTCCTATTGCTGTTGCGCAAAGTTGTGGCTCAGCTAATCCGCTGAGCCCGCTAAGAATAAGCTCAATATCTTTTTCACCCCCCTGCCGCTTAAAGACCTCACATGCATAGAGATAGCCATTCGGACTTTCAGAAAACAGCTCCCGAACAAGATCTAAACTACTGCCGGACAATTCATGAGTACTGAGTCCCAGCCATGCTGCGTGCTCATTTGATGAAATTACTGCTTGAAGTAACGAATCCGGATTTCCAACTTCAGATTTTGCAATCGCTCTCCACGCCAAATTGCGAACTTCTTTGTCTTCGTGATGGGTGTATGTCAACAATCCTTCCGCATCACGTGAGATGATAATATCGTCAAGCTTCGGATATTCATCTATGACAGCGTCATTTACATAAACAGGGCCATCTGATGAGCAGGAAATTGCTGACAGCAGAATACAGAAAAGAAAAATTAGTAAACCCCGAGATGCCATAATGTTGTCTCCGTCGTTGTATTTATCGATTCTTATTCGTTTATTGCACATATATTATACATAAACCAATTATTCAATGGATCACGCACAACTTACCCGCAAGCAAAAAGAGTTTTTTGATTATATCACGGACTACAAGAATGAGCACGATGTGTGGCCCACTTACCGTGAGATATCAGATGAATTTAACTATAAATCTCCCAACAGCGTAACCCAAAACATTCAGGCACTCCTTAAAAAGGGATATCTGGTTAAAGGTGAGGATGATGAGTATGATATCCATCCTGAATTCGGAGAGCTTATCGGAGACAAAAAAGGCAGCGGCATCCCTGTGCGCGGCTTGATTGCGGCCGGCTACCTTCAGGAGGCTGTTGAATCTGATCTTGGAGAAATCACGCTTGAAACGCTTTTTCCCAATATTGATAGCTTGTTTGCCCTGCGTGTTTCCGGAATGAGCATGAAAAATGCGGGCATTTATGATGGGGATTTTGTGCTTTTAATGGATAGCGACGTCAAAGATGGTGATATTGGCGCTGTTCTTTATAATGGAGAAACAAGCCTGAAGCGGATTTATCATGGAAAAGATGGGCTCCGGCTCGAACCGGCCAATGAAGAGTACGAAGATATCATTGTAACACCCGACGTTTTTGAAGAGGTGAGAATTATAGGTAAATATATTGGCCACGTGAATAAAAGCGGAATACACAGATCTGTGCCTACCAGACTGGCCAGTTAATGAAATTGTTATTATTGGCAGTAGCCGAACCAAGGCATTGATTAGATCAAAACATAGCCAGGTGTCTAATCTGCTAGCCTGTAACAATAATATTCTTATTGTTTAAATTGGTTTTACTTTATCAGTTGCCTGAGGGGTTTCTTTCAGATTTTTGCTCTCATCTTTTGTCTGGAGTTTGCCATTCACCCCTTTTCTGGCGTTATAGAGCTGAGAATCCTTGATCCACGCTCTGCCACCATCATGCTGAAATTTCTTTGAGTTTTTATATTTGAATGCTTGTCTGTGAAGGTCTGGGAGCTCTTTACTCATGGGGCTAAAATTTTATTTAAAGATGGTTGTGTACCAACAAAAAGGTTGTAGTACTGTTTTTGAATTAATTTAAAAAACCCTATCTTTCTCGTCTATCAAAAAATGCAATATAAAGGATTTTAGTTATGTACGCTATTGTAAAAATCGGTGGCCACCAATACAGAGTGGAAGAAGATCAAACGATCTTTGTTAACAGGCTTGCAACCGATGATGAAAACATTACGCTTGAAGATGTTCTCCTTGTTAAAGATGACAAAGGAAAAGTTAAAATCGGCACGCCAACTGTAAAAGGATCATCCGTATCTGCAACAGTTGTTGAGAATCTTAAAGCCGACAAAGTTATTGTCTTTAAGAAGAAACGCAGAAAAGGATATAGAGTGAAAAACGGGCACCGCCAGCATATCACTCAACTGAAAATTGAGAAAATTTCATAAAAACGGAGTTTAACCATGGCACATAAGAAAGGACAAGGATCTACAAGAAACGGTCGGGATTCAGAATCGAAACGTCTCGGCGTTAAGAAATACGGCGGCGAAGTTGTAAGAGCAGGGAATATTATCGTACGACAGCGGGGAACAAAATTTCACCCCGGAATTAATGTTGGACGCGGCGGTGACGATACTCTATTTGCGCTCGCTGATGGTAAAGTTAATTTTCGCAGAAAAGGTAATGGCAGAAAGTTTGTATCAGTAGAACCCGCCTAACCAGAGTCTTTTTCTCAATTATTTTGAAAAGCTGCGCTTATAAGTGCGGCTTTTTTTATGTTTAGTATTATGGATTACACAATACCTGACATCCCTGATTTATCGTACGGCTCCGTTTACTGCATTGGACGAAACTATGTAGATCACATCAAGGAAATGAAAAGTGAGCAAACGTCTGATCCGGTTGTATTCCTGAAGCCCAGAAGCAGTATTGTCCACTCAGGTGAACATGTTTTCATACCTCCGGTCTCTGCAGACGTTCACCACGAAGCCGAACTTGTGCTTCTTATTGGTAAAACCACCAGATCTTGTTCAAAAGAACATGCGCTGCAGTCCGTGAAAGCATTTGGTATCGGGATTGATTTTACAGCAAGAGATATTCAGAGCCAGGCAAAAAAAGATGGCCGCCCCTGGACGCTCGCAAAAGGGTTTGACACATTTGCACCGGTGGGCAACTTTGTTTCTTTTACAGGTAAGGAGGATCTCAACAATCTGAATGTATCACTTCAGGTAAATGGCGATGTCCGGCAGGATGATAGTACATCACTGATGATATTCAGCCCATCAGAAATCATTTCATATCTGTCGCATCAGTTCACATTAACACCCGGTGATTTAATTTTCACAGGTACTCCAAAGGGAGTTTCAGCCGTTAAAGCAGGTGACTCCGTTACCGCCACCCTTGGTGAAAACCTTTCAACTGTTACTGTAGATGTTAAATCATAGGCTGCTACTTATTTTGCCCGCGCTTTTTATTCTCTCGACGGGAAGCATTACACCAGTTCACTCTCAGGATTTGTCTTTTTTGAGTGATTCTGTCACTTACGCCTGGCCAACAGACGCAAGCCGGTATCTATCATCTACATTCGCAGAGACTCGCTCAGCCCACCTTCATTCCGGGCTCGACATCAGAACCTGGGGGCGTGAAGGTTATAAAGTTCTGGCAGCTCGCGACGGTGAACTTTACCGAATTGGAATAAGCCCCAGCGGTTATGGAAAAGTTCTCTATTTGAAACATCCTGACGGATCTTATACGGTAT
The DNA here is from genome assembly GCA_964625635.1 of uncultured Rhodohalobacter sp. GTDB lineage: Bacteria > Bacteroidota > Rhodothermia > Balneolales > Balneolaceae > SW132. Next base: position 24,454 of record CAZVEP010000031.1, on the reverse strand, counting down.
ATGCTCATTTGCAGCGTTTTCGTCCTGATATTCAGTCTTATGCAGATTCAATCCGATTAGAAGATTACAGTTTTGAACTCGAACATTTTGTTAAATCAGACAGGTTCACTTTCGAGAAAGGTGAAATTATTGGTTATACCGGTTCCACGGGAGTAGGGCCACCACACCTTCATTTCGAAGTACGCACACCAGACTTTGAACCATTCAATCCGCTGCTTACCAATTTATCAATAGACGACACGCTGCCACCTGTGATCAGTTCTATCGCAGTGGAATCCCTTCACCCGGAAACGCTGAAGTTTGAAACTTACGATATAATACGACCGAAAGAAGAAACAGACAGAGCTTATTATTTTGGCACTATAAACACTAATACGCCTATTGGTATTTCTGTAAATGCTCATGATCGAGCCAACCGTGCACCCAACTTCTATGCAGTTTATGAACTGTTCCTGATAGCTGATGGAGATACGCTTTTTCACTCACAGGCCAATAATTTCGACTTCAGTGAGGCGTCCATGATGTTCGTTGACCGGTCCTACCCTATTCTCGCAGAAACACGCCAGGGATTTCAGCGCCTCTACAACGTGAATGGAAATCAGTTGCCTATTTATAAACGCCTTAGCAACAGAGGTCTCCTGGGACTTACGCACGGAACACAGAATGTGAAAATTGTTGCGACAGATTATTATGGAAATACGACAGAAGCCCGGTTTACGCTAATGACAGAGGGTGAGGCTGCATTTGATCGAGTCACAAGTGTACCCGCCTATCCTGTTCGTATATCAAATGATGAGGGTATTTTTAAAACAGCAAGAACAAGCCACATTAATTCTGCTCCCTCCTTCCGGATTCTTGATAGTAATCCTGTGCCACGCGGACCATCTTCGCCAATCAACAATTACAGCTACCTGCTCACCGCACCGGGCAACTCATCTGTTAGCCTGAAAACTCTGATACCAGGCAGAAAAGAGGTTATCCATACATCTATGTACCGGGCCTGGGTTGAAGTACCTGAAGAAAGCCTTTATGATACCCTTTCATTGAGCATGGAATACAGAATACATGAAAACCTCCCAAGTATTCGATTTCAACCCAACAGGCTTCCTGTTAGACACAGCATGGATTTTACAATGCTTTTACCTGAGGATATCGCGAGTGACTCTTCCATAGGACTCTATTCATATGATGAATTCAGAGATCGGCATACATTTCTTGAATCTACCATTGAACATGGTGTACTTAAAGCTGGATTAAATGAATTTGCAGAACTTCAAATCAGACGAGATATAAACGCACCCTGGGTAGGCAGAGCAAAGTTTCAAACGCATCCTACAGGCTATACCGTTGTTCATGTTCCAACTGTAGACAGGGATTCCGGTATAGATTACAGACGATCTATGATAGAGGTGAACGGTGAACCGGGAATTATTGAGTACGATAAGGACAAAGATATCCTGATTTTCTACAACCCTGACTTTCGGTTTTCAGAAGAAAATTATGATATAGATGTAAGTGTATACGATCGAACCGGCAATGTAACAGAGCGGTCGTATACACTCACGCTTGAAAAGTAAAAAGTGCAATGATGATCAAATATAAGCGACGCAGCTAATCTCGACCAGCACATTTTTGGGCAGTGTTTGTACAGCAACGGTTTCACGAGCAGGAGGATTTTCAGCAAAGAATTCAGCGTAAATCCCATTCACAATTTTGAAATCGTCCATATCGTCCAGGAATATGGAGCATTTCAGGACCTTTCCAAAACCACTGCCCGTTTCAAGGAGCACTTCATTTAAATTTTCCATCACCTGCCGGGTTTGCTCTTCTACTCCTCCTTCAATGATTTCCATGGTTTCTGCATCAAGTGCGATTTGACCCGAGCAGTAAACGATATTATTGTGTACAACAGCCTGGCTGTAAGGCCCTATTGCTGCCGGCGCTTTAGATGTTTGAATAACTTTATGATTCATATCAAATCTTTATTTGAAACAATTATTAGTTAATAGTCTAAATATAATAAGCGTATCGTAACTGTACGAAAATATTATTGCATGCTTGTAGATTGCGATATGATTTAGTTATGGTTACTTTTTGTTAATCAATCAAAATACATTAACCGACACCGTATAAAAATGAAACGTACAAAATTATCACTGCTGCCTTTACTTCTGATAGGCTTTTTGTGGGGTTGCGAAACTACAGATCCGCTTGTCTCTGAAATGGAAACAAACACTTTTCTTGGGAATTACGAAACAGTATTTTCTGCTGCTGACCAAGCCCTAGAAGCTGATTCCAGCAATAGCCTTGCATACTATTACCGTGGCGTTGCTTATGGATTCAGGGCCCAGGATACATCTCCGGCATGGGATAGACAATCTGACTACAGCAATTCAAGAGAAGCTTTTATGAATGCGAAAGAGTGGATGAACCGTGCTGAAGAGCGCCCCGATGAGTATGAAGAGATAGATAATTATATCACAAATTTCTGGGCAGATGAGCACAATTCAGCCATAGCTTACCTGACTGATGACAGTACCAGTAATTCTGTAGATAACCCATATCGTTATGCTGTAGCACATCTTGAAAATGCTACAACAATTCAGCCGGATAGTGCATTAAGCTACATTGTACTGGCTTCAACCCAATTCAATATGGGGAATACTCCTGAGGCTATTGATACTTATGAAATAGCAATGGAGAGACTGGATGCACCGGGAGAAGATGATTACGAATTTCTCATTAGCCTCTACCTGAATCAGGATCGTTATGATGAAGCGTATGATATGACCATGCGGGCACGGGAAGATTATCCTGATAATACACAGTTTGTACAGTTTCTCGCAGATATCTACATCCAGCAAGGTAATATCAACGAGGCAATTACTATTATTGAAGACCTGATCGAAGACGATCCTGAAAACCCGCAATATTACCGGGTTCTTGGTACACAAATCTATCAGAATGTAAGCACAATAAACGCTGAAGTTTCTGAGTTGTACAATCAGGCATTCGACATGGAACGCGAAATTCGTTCACTTTCCGGCGAAGAGCGTGAAGAGATGGAGCAAGAACTCGAAGACATCAGAAACAGAATTGACACTCTGCAAGATGAAGCTTCGGAATTAACGGATATTGCTATTAACAACATGGAAAGAGTTGTTGAGCTTCTTCCTGAAGATGACCAAGCATACAACATTCTTGGCATCATTTATCAAAACAAAGCAGCGAACCTGTTTGAGCAACGCAACAGTATCGTTGATGATAATGAAATGGTTCAGGAACTCGACACACAGGCACGTGAGGCTCTTCAGGAAGCGCGTCAGTACTATGAGCGTGCAGCCGAAATCAACCCGGATGTCCCGGAATACTGGGAGTCATTATTCCAGGTTTACACGACGCTTGGAATGGAAGAAGAAGCACGTGAAGCCATGGATAAAGCTGGAATGTAATTCAACCTTTTAATCAATAACTATGCATCACGTATCAACCCGAATGGTAAGCCTAGTGCTTACCTTCGGGATTTTTTTTGCTCTATCCTGTTCAACATTTAAATCATCAACTGACTCACCGCAGTCACTATATGAGGCAGGTAAATACGAAAGCGCACTTCGCACACTCAACAATGAGATTCAAAATAATCCTGATGATCTGGACCTTCAGTTTTTAAAAGCTGAAGTTCTTCAGAAAATAGCGGTTGAAAATTACCCGCCGGATAATCGAGAATCCGTTTATTCAAATCTCAGAACAACCACCGATGAGATTAGTTTCAGTACGGATGCCTACCAAACAAAAACCGATAGCATTCTTACTTCTGCCTGGATGCTCGAACAGAGTGAAGGGGTTAGGCTGCTGCAACAGGATGATACCAATACTTTTGATGAGCACTTCAATACTGTGATAGCTCATTTTAACAATGCGTTAACTATCATTCCCGACAGTATTGTAACCTATAATTTAATGGCAACAACCTACTATAGGCACGGTAACCTCTCGGATGCCATTACTACTCTAGAGTCTATAGAAGAACGGGGGTTTTCACAACCGCCAACGACACTTGAAAAACTTGCATATCTGTATCTTGAAGCTGGGCAAATTGAAAAATCTGTTGAAATATATGAAAGTCTGTCGGCAAGCTACCCAGACTCTGAAATCTATCAGCAAGGTCTTGTAAACAGTTATATTCTGGGTGACATGCACACAGATGCAATTGTTTTACTTGAAGAGCTGTCCAACGTTTATCCCAATCGGGTTCAGTATCGTGAAGCTTTGGCAACTGAAAGGTTTTACGTCATTCAGCAACAAACTCTAAATAAGACAGCTGCAGATGAAACATTTTCAGAATCTGAAATTGACCAGCTACTTCAGCAGCTGGATGAAATAAGCAGCTCTTATCGCGATATCGATGAAACGCTGCCATCGTCTGAGGAAAGACAGCAGCGTATTGCAGCATTTTACGTTAGCTCCGCAGATATTCTCGGCGAAGTTATACCTTACACAAATAATTCATTCAATACCCGGCTGTCCGAGCAGAGAGAAACTTATCTCAGAGCCTCTATTCCTTATTGGCAAACACTATACGAAGCGAATTCAGATCGCTCCGCCTATGCCTATAGTTTAATCGAGGTTTATACTGAACTTGGCATGGATGACCAGGCAGAATTGTTAGAGCAACAAATAAATTTCTAATTTAACTGACTTTAATGAAGTTCAATACAAAGACTATTCACGCAGGCCAGGCTCCGGAAGAAACCAGCGGTGCCGTCATGCCTCCCATTTTTCAAACATCAACTTATGCTCAGAAGGCCCCCAACGACCACCAGGGCTACGATTACGCCCGCGTTGGAAACCCAACACGAACGGCTCTTGAAAAAATGATAGCAGGGCTCGAAAATGCAGATGAGGCCATCTGTTTTTCAAGTGGTGTAGCTGCAATTGATGCCATTATCAGAACACTCAAACCAGGCGATCACGTCATTGCGAGTAACGACCTTTATGGCGGTACCTATCGTCTGTTTACAAAAATGTTTGAGCCAATCGGTATTTCATTTACGTTCGTTGATATGACGAAAAACAGTGAGGTTGAAGAAGCCATTAGCGACAACACCAAGCTGATCTGGATCGAAACACCAACGAATCCGCTGCTTCGTATAGCCGACATCAATACACTATCGAATCTGGGAAGAGATCACGGAATTCTTACTGCTGTAGACAATACATTTGCCTCTCCTTACCTTCAGGTACCTCTTGATTTAGGTGCAGACATTGTCATGCATTCTACAACAAAATACCTCGGCGGACATTCCGATACGATCGGTGGCGCTGTTGCAACATCAAACAAAGATGTGGCGGAAGGTCTCAGGTTTCAGATCAAAACAACCGGAGCTGTACCCGGCCCTATGGATTGCTACCTTGTATTGCGAGGTATCAAAACATTGTCAGTTCGCGTTCAGCGGTCGGTCGAAAATGCAAAGAAAGTTGCAGACTGGCTGTTAAACTGCCCCGATGTTGCCCATGTCCATTACCCGGGACTGGATTCTCATCCACAGCATGAACTTGCCGCTAAACAGATGAAAGATTTCGGCGCAATGGTCTCGTTTAGTCTGAAAGACGATTCGATTGAAGCTGCAGAAAGATTGATGAGTAAAACCAGGGTTTTTACACTGGCTGAAAGTCTGGGCGGGGTTGAATCTCTTGTGAGCCACCCGGCAAGCATGACGCACGGTTCTATTCCAAAAAATGTCCGCGAAAAAGCAGGCCTGTTTGATTCTCTTATTCGACTTTCTGTTGGAATAGAGGACGCCGATGATCTTATTGATGATTTAAAACAATCTTTGAATTAATACAAAATGAACACCATGAAAAATGTAGTAATTGTATCAGCACAGCGAACTCCTATTGGATCTTTCGGTGGAAGCTTATCCTCATTTTCAGCACCCGAGCTGGGGGCTGCAGCAATTATTGAAGCCATAAAAAAAGCAGGTATTAAACCTGATGACATTCAGGAAGTAGTAATGGGAAATGTTCTTACTGCGGGCATCGGACAAGCTCCTGCACGGCAGGCCGCAATTAAAGCAGGATTATCAGACAAAACACCGGCCACTACAATTAACAAAGTATGTGCCTCCGGTATGAAAGCCATTATGATTGCTGCAGACCAAATCGCTCTGGGACATTCCGATATTATGGTAGCAGGCGGTATGGAAAGCATGAGCAATGTTCCATATTACCTTGAAAAACACCGCTTTGGTTCAAAGCTTGGTCACGCCAGTGCTCTGGACGGCATCATCAAAGATGGACTTTGGGATGTATATAACGACTACCATATGGGTAACGCTGCCGAGCTTTGCGCGAAGGAGTGCAATATCAGTCGTGAAGAGCAGGACGAGTTTGCAACAATGTCTTATAAACGAGCCATTGATGCTCGGAACAAAGGACGTTTTGATGATGAAATCATTGAAATGAAGATTAAAGGACGCAAGGGTGACATCACAAAAGTAAAAAGTGATGAAGAACTCGATAAGGTCAACTTTGATAAAATGCCGAACTTACGGCCGGTATTTGATAAGGAAGGAACTGTGACAGCCGCAAATGCCAGCAGTATCAATGATGGCGCAGCAGCTGTCGTGCTTATGAGCGAAGAGAAAGCCAGGAGCCTTGGGCTCACCCCTCTGGCTCGAATTCGCAGCCATGCCAGCGCCGCTAAGGCTCCTGAGTGGTTTACAACTGCGCCGGCAGATGCACTTCCAATTGCCTTCAAACGCGCAGGCGTTGAAAAAAGTGATATTGATCTTTTCGAAATTAATGAAGCGTTTTCTGTTGTATCACTGATCAATAACCAAAAACTGGAACTTAACCCAGACATCGTGAACGTAAACGGTGGTGCTGTGAGTATTGGTCATCCCATTGGCTGTTCAGGTGCCAGAATAATGGTAACTTTACTACACGCAATGAAACAGCAAGGCGCTAATATTGGTGCTGCCGGAATCTGTAATGGCGGCGGCGGTGCCTCTGCTATGGTCGTTGAGGCAATGTAGAATTCACGACTAAAGTAACACAAATCCTAACCGATAAATGCAATTGTCTTTGCCAGTGTTATCGACCGGGTCGATTAACTCCGGAGATAACACTTGGCAAAATTTGTAATAATGTGTCCAAAAAATTAGTTACTTGAATTGATTTTCAATTTTCATGGATGTATTATCTGAGTAAGTAAACACAAACAAACCATTCTCTATAGAATAAAGCTACGACAACAGGACCCACTTAACGAATCAACAGAGCTATGCCTGAGCTTATTCTATTTACTTTATTACCGCAAGAGCAAGTTACCTACCAAACTTTAAACCGTAGTTATTAGTCGAATAAACAGCTACAGATTAATTTTATCTGATTAGATAATAAACGGTTTATAGAAATGCGGATAGCAATAACTCAAACGATTTTGTGTCTGATATCGCTTGTTTTCGCGAGCGGTGTACAGTCTCAGCAACTTAAAGTTGCTGCAGATACCGATCGCTATGTGGAATATTCGTTTGTTAACGACAGTCTAAAACTCGTCCATGCATACGACTTCCTGATCGATGGTGGTAATTCTGTATCCTACGAGGTAATCTCACAACAAATTGTCACCCGACGCGTCCAGTCAGACCCGGAATCAAAAATTATCGCCTATTCGCTATCCTCCGACCGATCCCCGCTTTTTGAGACACTGAATAATGGCGTCTATCGCGGACAGAACAAGTCCAATTTAGTATTTCACGCTGCCAGGTATTCAGCGAACCAACCGGATGAAATGCAGATTGTTAAGAATGCCCGATTCAGGGTTTACAAATCTCGTCAAACGAGCAGACAATCAGCTCTATCCCAGGCACGCTCCACTTTAATGAACTCTACCCCTCTTTCTGATGGAGAATGGTATAAGATTCCTGTTACCAAAAAAGGTATTTATTCGCTGAGTTCTGATTATCTGATCGAACTTGGGATAACAATTGAACAGCTTGATCCACAGAATTTGCAAATCTGGACTACTCCGGGTGGCGAGCTGCCACGATTGAACGCAGCCGAACGGCCTTCCCTTACTCAAATTCCAATTATTGTTGAGGGTGAATCAGATGGCAATTTTGATCAATCTGATCAGGTAATCTTTTACGCTGATTCGCCACACAAGGAATTCAGGGATATACAAACTGAATCTTTTCAGCATCAGCTTCATCGATATAGCGACGCGAACTATGTATTTTTGCGAGTAAATGGTTCTGATGAATCACTGCGGCACACTGCAAATAATCAGTCCGGCTCAGGCCAAATAGTAACTGAATTCCGTGATTTTCGCTGGCTTGAAGAAGAACTGGCTAAATCTGAACCCACGATCCGTTCGGGTTTGGAATGGTATGGTATGCGGCTTAGTAATACATCAGGTCAGCGTGAAAGAACGATTTTTGATCAAACCATACCCGGACTGGTAGCCGGAGAAGAAATGTCTGTAGAAATCAGGTTTATTGGCCGCAGTACCCAGTCAATGAGCATGAGTTTCGCCTACGGAAATCAGAATCTTGGTTCATCCAGCGTGTTGCCAATTAACAATTATAGATCTGAGGAAGGAATTTCCGGCAGGTCAAGAATTCTAAGTTCAACGGCCACTGTCCAAAATTCGGAGCAAATTCAGATCATAGGCACTTTAAATGCTTCTGAACCTACAAGTGAAGGAATGATCGACTGGATCAGGCTATCTTACGACAGACAATTGATTGCAGATGACAACTACCTTTTCATTTATTCTCCTGCCACCGTAAGTAACCAGTTAGCCTCTTATGAACTTCAAGGGTTCACCAATCGGCCACTCGCGATGGAGGTATCTAATCCAATGCAGCCCGAACTACTTGAGGTCTCAGAATCATCATCAAACTTCAGGTTCTCGTACCAGCATTCGGCGGACAACCGTTTTGTGGCACAAGCGGAGTATTTTACACCAGAGCCAGGCACCCGTGTACCGAATCAAAATTTAAGGGGAATCACATCAAACCCTGACTATGTGATTGTTACCTCCGACTTTTACTCAGACCTGGCCAATGAGTGGGCGGACTACCGTAGGCAACAGGATGGCTTTGACGTGGTCGTTGCTACACAGTCCCAGATTTTTAACGAATTTTCCGGCGCTACACCAGATGTGACTGCCATACGCGACTATATCAAGTTTCTGTATGACCGTGCCTTAGATAGCGGGCAGGACCCTGTTCAGCATCTTCTGCTTTTTGGGGATGCGACCTATGACTACAAAAATATCGTGGGCGGTTCACTTGTCAATCATGTGTTTACATTTCAAAGCGATGAATCTCTGCATCGAATAAACAGCTACGGCAGCGATGACTACTTTGGTTTTCTTGATGACACGGAAGGCGAATGGCTGCCAAACAACAACAATGAACGACTTGATATAGGAGTCGGACGGTTTCCTGTATCAACACTGGGTGAAGCCCGGGTTTTGATGGGTAAAATAAGGACCTATGAAGGCCCTGAAACTTCAGGCAATTGGAAAACCCGATTTACGTTCATTTCTGATGACGATTTTCCCGATGTACAGACAAATCGTGATCTCCATTTACTGAATGCCGATGGTACCGCCCAGGTAATTGATAAAGTTGAAACAGCTACGCGGATCAACAAAATCCATATGCTCTCCTACCCTGTTGAAACATCAGCAGCAGGTCGCCGAATACCGGGGGCAAGTGAAGATATGATCAGATCGTTTAATGAGGGATCGTTGGTTATAAATTATTCAGGGCATGGCGGCCAGTTCGTTCTGGCTGATGAGCAGGTCTTCACTTCTGAAATGATTTCAAGGCTAAATAACAGAGACCGGCTTTCAATTTTTGTTACAGCCACTTGTCAATTTGGAAGATTCGATGATACAGGGGCCCGATCAGGCGCCGAGCAGTCATTACTTTGGGAGCAAGGCGGGACCGTATCGGCCCTCACAACCACGCGGGTTGTTTATACTAGCTCAACAGCCGGAAGCAATAATTTTGGACTCAATATTCAATTGACAAGAAAAATGCTGGAGCGTGATGAAAACGGGCTTCCACTTCAGCTGGGTGATATCTACAAGAATACGAAGAATACCAGCCAGGGATCGGGGTTCAATGCCCGAAAATTTATACTTCTGGGTGATCCAGCCATGCGAATCGGCCTGCCCGATATCCGAACGAATATTACTCAAATCAATGATCTGGACCTTGAACAGTATCCTGACAGTTCTATTCAAGTCAGGGCTCTCGATACCATGTTACTTGAAGGTGAGGTAACTGACGGTCTTGGTAATCCGCTAACGAACTACAGTGGTGAAACAACGATTACAGTTTTTGATTCTGAGCGGATCGTCAATCTGCCCGACAGAGACTGGGTTCAGGATGGACGATGCTTTACGGATGACTGCCAATACTCTGTAGAAAATGACATTTTATTTAATGGCAGGGTTTCGGTTCAGAATGGCCGGTTCAGTACAGAATTTATTATTCCGCGTGATATAACATTTACGCCTGACAAGGGAAGAATTCTGGCATACACTGCATCAGATGGAACAGATGGTTCCGGATCGGTTGATAACATTGTCTTTAATGGCATTAACGAAGATGCGCCAGAGGATTCAAATGGGCCAATGCTTGATGCATATCTGAATGACAGAAATTTTGTAAACGGAAATCTGGTGGGCAGCTCGTCAACGCTCATTGTAGATCTTGAAGATGAAGCAGGAATCAACACAACAGGTACAGGAGTAGGGCATGAAATAATAGCTACAATCGATACAAATCCTCGTAAAACCGTCGTTTTAAACGAATTTTACCAGAGTGATCTGGATGATTTTCGGAAAGGACGTATCGAGTATCCCCTCGATGAACTGTCGCAGGGGAGTTACACGCTAACCGTTCGAGCATGGGACGTATACAATAATCCGGAGGAAGCGACTATCCATTTTGAGGTAGCCGACAGCGATCAGCTGGAAATCCGGAATGTATACAACTACCCAAATCCCATGAGCCGCAATACACGGTTCATTTTCGAACACAATCAACCCGGCAATCAGCTTGATATAAGTATTCGTATTTATACGCTCAGCGGACTGCCGGTTACGCACCTACAAGAATCACAAATAACCCCGAATTCTTATGCTAACATTGAATGGAATGGTCTTGACAGGGATTATGATCGCCTGGCTAACGGTACTTATATTTATGTGCTTAGGGTTGGAACAGATACCCCAGAAGGAAAGCAAACAGAGGAAAAAATCGAAAAACTTGTCATAATCAGATAACTATACATTAATAAAGGAATATTTCCGTTATATTTGATAAAACTTAGAATTATTATGCGAAAAATAGCTTTATCCGTTGTCGCACTGTTCCTCGCAACAGGCGCTTTTTATACATCAGCCGCTCAGGTTGGAATTACAGCCGTTCCCTTTCTACAAATCGAACCCGACTCGCGCGGAGCAGGTATGGGGAACACCGGTGTGGCCATTGCTGATAACGCATCAGCCATGTTCTGGAATCCGGCAGGTCTTGCCTTTCAAAACAAAAATCAGATCAGTATTACGCACGCCAATTGGCTTCCTGCATTCAATGCCGATCTTTTTTATGATTATGCTGTAGGAACCTATTATGTTGAAGGCATAGGTACCATAGGCGGACACATCACTTTCCTCAATCTTGGTGAACAGGTTCGCACAAGTTCAGATAATGTTGAACTGGGACGTTTTAATAGTTTTGAGCTGGCGGGTGGCCTTTCTTATGGATTTGAAATCAACGAAAATTTTGCCCTGGGTACTGGGTTTCGATTCATCTATAGTTCACTTGCAGAAGGAGATGTGGGAGGACAGAAGATTAATCCAGGCTCGAGTGTAGGTGTTGATCTTGCTGCGCTCTACAAATCCGATCCATTTCAGATTGGGTCCAGAAACGCCAACTTTAATGCGGGATTCAACCTGTCGAACATCGGTCCCAGCATTCAGTATACAGATAATGCCCAGAAAGATCCTTTGCCTACTGTGCTCCGTGCCGGATGGGCATTCACTACCGAGCTTGATTCACGCGGCTATAATACGCTTACAATAGCCAACGATATCTCTAAAATTATGGCCCGGAATGAGCGGGTAAGTGGTGACGGGGAAGGCGGTGATACTTTTGAAGCGATGAGCTCTTTCGAAGCAATCTTCAATTCCTGGGGCTCATTTGAACGCGACAATGGAACTGAAGTTGTCAGCCTGAGTCTTGTTGATCAGCTTATGTTTGGAACGGGTCTCGAATACTGGTATGATAATCAGTTTGCGCTTCGAACCGGTTACTACCATGAAAATGAAAATAATGGTAACCGACGATTTCTGACATTTGGAGCTGGATTACGGTACAATATTGTAGGCGTAGATTTCAGTTACATCTATACGATTGAAGAAGACCATCCGCTTGCAAATACAATTCGTTTGAGCCTGTTGCTTACGTTTAATTAATCGTTCATTTTTTTAGCAACGCCGTATGGCTTCACCATATCTGATAAGCAGCACCAAGAAGATTTTTGTGCTGCTTATTTTTTTAGTATTGAGTGCTGGGCAGCTTCTGGCTCAGTCAAACGTCGCCCCATTCAGAATTTCACATGATGCTAACAGCGTATCACGTACAACACTGTCTGATGGGACACTGCACATTGTTGCAGCAATGGTGGAGTTTCAGCCCGACACAACCCGTTTTACATCGGGCAATGGGTCCTTTTCTGACGAAAGTATTCCCTACCTGCAGAATGAATCGATCACAATAGATCCTCTCCCGCACAACAAAGCCTATTTTGAAGCACATCTTGAGTTTGCAAAAAATTACTTTTTAAAAATGTCTTCCGGCAACCTGAACATAAGCTATCAGGTACTTGATAATGTGTATAGGCTCCCGGAAAAAATGGCTGCCTATTCACCTGTGGGTGTCAATCCAGCATCAGATCCTTTAGCCGATCTTGCCCGTGATGCATGGACAGAAGTTGCTGAATCAGGAAATCTGGACCTCGGGCTCAATCCGGGTGATCAAATTGCCTTTGCTCTTTTTCATGCCGGTGTGGGCCGTGATATTGAACTTACCGGAACAACTTTAGACAAAACACCTCAGGATATTCCATCAGTATATATTAGCAGCGATGCTTTTTCCACATTGTTTGATGATCCGTCATTCAGCGGGTTTCCCATTGATGGCGGCAACCTGCTCGTGGACAACACGCTGATTCTACCCCGAACCCTAACCCGTGCCGGCGTTGATATCACTGGGTCAGAAGTGCTGCTCCAATTGTCAACCAACGGAATGGTAACCGCTCAAATTGGCAGCCATATTGGTTTGCCTGACTTGTTCAATACTGAGACGGGCGAATCGGGCATCGGACGGTTTGGCCTGATGGACGGCGCCGGTATCTTCGCCTATAATGGACTTTTTCCACCAGAAATGTCAGCCTGGGAAAAAACCTATATGGGTTGGGCGAACCCATTTGATGTAGACTACAATGCAGAAACTCCTATCATACTTCCCGCTTCATCACTTGGGCTACCTTCCAGCATCGCAAAAATTCCTCTTTCGGGCCGGGAATATTTTTTGGTAGAAAACAGACATCGGGAAGGAACCGAAACGGGTACTACGCTAACTATCAGACAACCCGATGGATCAACCATCACGCAAGACTTTTCAAATACCGATACGACCTTTGTCTATCAGCTGTCCGGCTTTTCAGATGAGCTCCCGCCCGGTGTCGTAATTGATGTTTCCAATTACGATTTTGCACTGCCCGGCGGCCCGGCTGAAGTGCTGAATGATACGGGGCAAGATATTGGTCGAATTTTAAACGGAGGTATGTTGATCTGGCATATTGACGAGGGAATCATCCAAAAAAGACTGTCAGCCAACAGAGGTGTTAACGATGACCCTGATCAGAAAGGGGTCAATTTAATGGAGGCCGATGGAGCTCAGGATATCGGGCGGCCTACAGCTATAGGCTTTTTTGAAAATGAAGTAAACGGCTCACCGTTCGATTTTTGGTGGAGTGGAAATAACGCGTCCGTTATTACCCCTACTCAAACAATTACACTTTACGAAAATCTGTTTGGTCCGGATACGACGCCAAATAATGATAGCAATTCTGGTGCTGAGTCTCAGTTTGAACTCTTTGACTTCTCCGATAATATTGTGAACGCGACTTTTCAAATAAGACCGGCGGAATCAAATGAAATCTATGAGATTGTAGACTTTGTTCAGAACTTGCCGCTTTCACATTCCACACCTGAAAATGATCCCTATTGGTCAAACTATTCGCTGAGTACAGTTATTCAGCAATCGACCAATGGCTCTTACATTTATCTTCCGGGGAGCAATGGGATTTCAGTCTACGATATCAACCAAAATAGTCTTCTCCCTCCTGCAACCCTATATAACACGTTTCAGCAGCCGTTTTTAAATACAGAGTCAGGCATTTTATCTGTCTCTCCCAATCCCGCTCAGCAATCAACAATTTTTTCAACTACTCTTCTCGAAGTGGATCCCGCCGGACTCACTCAGGGAACTCAGTTCTCATTACCGGCAAACCTGGGACTTATCGGCTCCCCTGAAACAGATATTCTGCAATTTGACGGCACCGCAGACAGGCTAAGGCTGAGCTCTGAAATACTGGAACCTGATTTTTATTCCGTTGCAGGATATCGTTCAGCCCAGGTCCGGGGTTACAAAACCTCACTGGCAAATAACGGGGCAATAGAATTCACGACACCAACCAATGACTACGTCGGAAGTATTTTGATGCCAGACACGAACTATGGACGTGTCCATATCGGGCTTTTTGAAATTCCTGATGGAAGATTTAAACCCTATGTGATATCCGAAAACACACTTTACGTTCTTGATTTAACTACTGACGGCGATATTCAGCCACGATCCCTCCACTCTTCCGGAGGTATTGAGTGGCCGGCACTGGCAGATATAAATCAGTCCGGGGAAATAGACTTTTTGTTTGTAGATAAAGATACGAATCAACTGATAGCCAAAAACACGAATGGAGCTGTTCTCAATGGCTTTCCTATCGATCCACCTGATGGCACAATATTCAAAGGCTCTCCCCTCATTTCTGACCTGAATGGTGATGAGACTCTTAATATTCTGATTGCTGCCCGCACGTCAGAATCACTTAATATTTATGCTTACAACGCTAACGGTGAACAGCTCGATGGATTCCCGCTTCTTGTTGGCGGATACCTTGATGAATCGAATGAAATTGTCAATCCATCGATGAATGAGACTTTACTGGCTGCAGTGAGTCCGGACGGAGACTTCAAAGTGTGGAATTTCCCAGAGGCGCAATCTACTCTCTGGGAGTCACGTTACGGTAATGGTGGAACCAATAAGCTTACAGGCCGACTCGTGGATGCCGCAACTCAGGAACCAGCTTTTTCAGTTTTGAACAAGGATGAAACTTATAACTGGCCAAATCCTGCATCAGAGGAAACATTTATTCGATTTCAGACATCAAATCCGGGAAGCGTCCAAATACGTATATCAACAACAAGCGGACGGCTGATTTATAATCAGACGCATGAGTCTCGCGGTGGTTCTCCTGAAGAAATCCGAATTGATACGTCAGGCTGGGGAAGCGGCGGTTATCTGGCACTTATTGAAGCAAATGTAAATGGCAATACAGAACGAAAACTCGTAAAAATAGCGGTGGCACGTTAGGTGAATATCAGACAGCTCACATACTATTTTACACTTTCATTTTTGGTATTGGTCACGGCTAATATCAGCCTGGCTCAGACCAGTCCGCAGTTCTACGATTATCCGCATAATCATCTTCCCTGGTTCACGATAGAAAGCAGTAATTTTCAAATTCACTACCAGCAAGGCAGTGAGCGCAGTGGTCAGGTAGTTTCCAGAATCGCAGAAGAAATTTACGACCCTATTACATCGCTCTATAATTACGAGCCTGATGGCAAGGTTAGCATCGTTCTTCGCGACCGGGAAGATTATTCCAATGGTGCCGCATTCTTTTTTGATGATAAAATCGAAATCTGGCTTCCTGCACTCGACACACCGCTGCGTGGAACCCATGACTGGCTCAGAAACGTCATTACGCACGAGTTTACTCATATTGTCCAGATTCAGGCATCGATGACGCGATCCCGAACGATTCCGGCTATCTATTTTCAATGGCTGTCCTACGAAGGTGTAAGGCGCCCGGATGTTCTTTATGGCTTCCCAAATGGCATCGTTACTCTCCCATTTGCTACTGTTGCCATCCCTGCATGGTTTGCAGAAGGTACTGCACAATATCAGCGTGCGGGCCTATCATACGATTACTGGGACTCTCACAGGGATATGCTTTTGCGATCCAGAGTGATGAACGACACCTATCTTTCATTTACCGATATGAGTATTTTTTCATCTAAAACGAGCATCGAGAGAGAAACGAATTATAACCAGGGTTATGGTTTCGTTATCTACATGGCAAATCGGTTTGGCGAAGACGTCATTGCAAAAATATCAAAAGCAGCCGCCGAGAGCGGTAAAACGGATTTTTCAAAAGTAATTGAGGCAGCTATCGGTATTCCGGGCACTCAAGTATTTGATGACTGGATTGAAGAACGAAAAGAGTTTTACAGGTTACAAACTGCAGGTATCGCCGTAACCGAAGCAGAGCAGGTTGTCCCAAAAGGATTCTTCAATTTCTACCCGGTTTTTGCACCGGATTCCAGCACATTCGCATTTCTCACAAATCGGGACAGGGACTACGGTACTACAACTCTTGTGGTTCAAACGGATTCAGCTGAACTCTCTATCGATGATGTTGGTGGAATACAGAATATGGATTCAGATCAATCCTACCGGATGTCTCATGGGTTTGGCGCAAATCTCTCATTAGATTTTATCAGCAACCGGTTTTCATTTTCGAATGATAGTAAGGAATTGGTGTATAGCCGGTCTAAGAAAAACAGAGTTGGTGAGACTTATCAGGATATTTACATCTACAACATTGAAGACGATGACAGCCGTCAAATTACGAAGAGCGCACGTATCCAGGAGCCTGCCTGGCATCCATCAAACCAAATAGCCGCAGCCGTAAAACAGTACGATGGCACACAAAATCTCGTGCTGGTCAATCTTGAGGATGGCTCAACTGAACAACTCACCCGCTTTAATTCAGGTGAGACTATTTTTACACCCGTTTGGAATCCTGACGGCACCATTATCTACTACTCCAAGGCACTCAATGGCAATCGCAATCTCTATGCCTTTGACACCGGATCAAAACAGGTTACCCCCCTTTTTGAAAGCAAATATACTGACTACAGAGACCCCTGGATCGATCCGGCAGGCAGATACATGTATTTTTCCTCTGATGATGAAGGGATTTTTAATATTTACAGACAGAACCTGACAACAGGTAATACCGAAAAATTGACATCTGTGTTAGGGGGAGCTTTCATGCCATTTGCCCGTGGAGATGAACTCTACTTTTCAAACTATATCAATGACGGCTATAAGATTTCTAAAATTATGTTGCCGGAAAGTCCTGAATCAGTCGTCCTGGCATCACCTGATGTACAAGAGGTTTACACCAGCGAGCTAGATGAAGGTTCTATGATGGAGCGGCTTCAGGTGCTAAATCAACGAACCGACTCCGATATCGGAGCTTTACCATTTAGTGTGTTTGAGGATACAACCAGGCGTGTAGAATTTGAAATCGACACTGAATTTGAGTCTGACTCAAGAACGTGGAGCCCATACACGGAGACAATCACTGATCTAAACATTTTTCCTGTCGTACGGTTTGATAACTATTCTAAGCTAAATGGGAGCAATGCAGACCTCCTGTCTGCCGGGAAATTTGGCTCATTTGGGGAAAATCTCTGGCGTGATCTTAAAGTGGGGGCATACTTCTCGTCGCGCGACGTAACAGAAAAGATCAGCATTTTTGGCGGCGCTCTTATTGGATTCGGATCTACTCCGGCTGATGGTGTTGGTAACTTTGTTTCTCCCGGCCGCCTCAATGATCTGGATAGAGACGTCTTTTTAATCTTTGAACACAGGGGCATTCCATTAATTGAAACAAGCTGGTCACCCACCGTAAGCATTGAACTCTATCACCAAAAACGAAATGTTCAGGATGGCCTGTCGATCGAGGAGTTCCCTTGCACCTCCTGCCTGCCGGTCACCAAAAACGTAGATATTCGTTACTCAATATGGGAAGCCAATCTTTTTCTTCGCAGCAAACTAAATCGATGGAGCCTGCTCGAGCTTGGTGCGAACTATTCTCCCTACAGTGTATCTACAGATGGATTTATATCAGAAGAGCTAAACCAATTCATTCCCGGAAGTACCTCCCAATATTTTAAGGGAAACACGTTTTCTGCATCTTACATAGCCGAATTAACTGAGCCGACACGTAATATGGATATTTCTCCTGTCGGCTTTAAAGGTCAGTTTTCATATCGCTATCAGCCAAGCCGATTGCTTAGTGAGTTTGAAGTAAATGATGGCGTTCTATCTCCGGTGTATGATAAGATTTCAAATCACTCGCTGGAACTCAGGTTTCGTCAGGGATTTCAGCTGGGGGGTGATAATACTGCTATGATTACCACCCGCGCATTTTCATATTTGAATCAGCCGGAAGATTATTTTTTCCTTGATTATATTGGTGGTTTAACCGGACTTCGCTCCTACCCGTTTTTTGCTGTTGGCGGTCAAAAAACTGCCTTTTTGCGGGCCTCTTATCTTACACCCGTTTTCCAGAATATCAATAAGCAGGTAGGACCTTATACCATCGATAAGGTATTTGCACATTTTTACGCCGAAACAGGAAACGGCTGGGGAGGTCCTCTGAGTATTGGCAACAAGCTTAAATCCGGGCTTGGAACAGAGCTTCGTTTTGCATTTAACAGCCATTATCTATTCCCTATGAAATTTTTTGTGAATGGTACCTATGGACTAAATAAGTTTGATATCCGTTTTCCTGATGACTTCATTACCGCAAGCGGCGATAACACCGTCTCATACGGCCGTGAATTCTTATTTTATTTCGGCTTAACATTCGATTTTGACCTTCTATGAAAAAAATCCTGGCGTTTATTGTCATAGTTATAGGTTTCCACTCTCAAGCATACTCACAGTTTTCAGCCGAAAAATCAGAGAATCAGTTCTTACAAAAGAATCAAACCCGGACGACTTCACTAACGAAATCAGATATTCTGCCATCCACTCTTTTTATCGGTCAGGAAGATCAGCAATTTGATAATGATATCCAGAGACTCTTTACTGAAAAACCAGGTCTTGCACTGTTATCTTCAGGTTTAATACCGGGAAGTGGTCAGCTCGTGAACAAAAACTGGATCCGGGGCGGGCTTTATGCCGCTCTTGAAGTGGTCACTATTTACATGATTGTTGAATTTGACAATCGGGGTGATCGCGGAAAGAAACGCTATGAAAATTATGCGGATCAAAACTGGAGCGTGACTCAGTATGCAAAATGGCTGGTGGAGTACCACGATGTGAACGGACTCGAAAACCCGGCCCTCAATGATCTCAGGAACATGGTGGCTGGACTTGAACCTGCTTTTGATACATCCGTCGACTGGAATAATATCGATATCGATATACTCAGAGCCGCAGAAAGAAACTCTCGTTTCGTCACGCCTGATAATCTATCTAACAGTATTTTTTCTCATATTTTACCTGGCTACGGATCTCAGCAATATTATGAATTAATCTCTAAATATTATCAGTTTCAGGCTGGTTGGAGAGACTATTTTGACTATCATGATATGAATAACACCAGCCCTTTTCTGATATCAAGAAATGGAGATTATGCAAGTGACATGTTTTTCAGAGGGGCCTCACTGGCAGATGATTTTAATAATGATCTCAGAATGTCTAAGAATCTCAAACTGGTTCTTATAGGCAATCACTTGCTGTCTGCCTTCGATAGTTTTTTCACCTTCAAACTGAAACAAAACCGTGTTCAGGCAACTACAAGTATGGCACCAACACGTTATCTTCAGTTAAAAGTTAATTTCTAAACGTTCGACCTATCGATTATTCTTTCATGGACTTTCTCAAAAAAATCCTTAGCAATAAGTGGTTTTATTTTATACTTGGCGCAGGTGCTGTGTTAGCTGCCCTTATTGGTGTACTTGTCAATTTTATCATCATGCCCGAATACACGAACTTCAATGAAGGCGTAACGGTACCCGATGTAACTAAAATTTCACTTGATGATGCCCAGGCTTTACTTACTGACTACGGCCTGCGCTATGAGGTGCTCGACAGAAGGGCTAACGCTGCTTATCCTGCCAATTTCATCATAGATCAATCTCCGCAACCTCTCCAGCTCGTTAAACCGAATCGGAAAGTATACCTGACGGTAAATACTGAAGTAAGGCCTAAAGCTGTAGTTCCAAACGTTGTTGACTTATCATTTCGAAATGCCCGGATACAGCTCGAAAATTATGGCTTCACACTTGGTACCACGAGCTATGAGTCATCCAGATTCAGAAATACGGTTCTCAGACAGTCATTGGCTCCGGGTGATACAGTCGATCGCGGCGCGGCCGTAAACCTTGTGATCAGTGACGGACTTGGTGACAGAATTGTAACGGTACCGGATATTACCGGACAAAAGCTATCTCAGGCGCAGCAAGATGTTCGTCAGGCCGGATTACGCGTAGGAGAAATTCGATATCAACCTAGTAGAGAAGAGGCAAATACTGTGTTATCTTTTAGTCCTAATGCTGAGACGCTAACAGAAGGGACTGAACTAACGCTGATCGTTTCCGAACGATTTGATGCCCGTGAAGAAACTGAATCGGGAGCAGTGGGTGCAGACACTACACTTTCAGCACCTGACTCACTTCGTGATGCAATACAGGATTCGACGTCTAATAATAACTGACTTATATAACTTTTTTGATGGCTTTCAATACACCTATTTTAGCTCCATCGCTCCTTGCCGCTGATTTTACACGTCTTGGAGACGAAATAGACTCCTGTTTGAAATCAAATATCCAATGGCTTCATTGCGATATTATGGATGGGCATTTCGTTCCTAATATAAGCTATGGCCCTTTTATCGTAAACGCGATTCAGCAAGCGGCACCAGAATCGTTTTTGGACGTTCATCTCATGATTGAAGATCCAGACAAATATATTGAGCATTTTTCAAAAGCGGGAGCAAAGCTCATCTCGGTACATCAGGAAACCTGTCCGCACCTGCATAGCACTATACAGCGTATTAAAAGTCAAGGCTGTCTGGCCGGAGTAGCCATAAATCCGGCTACTTCAGTTGATCTATTATACCCAATTTTGCCGGATGTTGATATGGTACTGGTCATGAGTGTCAATCCGGGTTTTGGAGGACAGTCATTCATCGAATCATCCTATCAAAAGATTTACAAGCTAAATGCCATTCGAAAGCAGCTCAATCTTAACTTTCTGATTGAGGTAGATGGTGGTGTTGGCCGCGACAATGCAACCAAATTAATTCAAAAAGGAGC
This sequence comes from uncultured Rhodohalobacter sp., assembly GCA_964625635.1. GTDB lineage: Bacteria > Bacteroidota > Rhodothermia > Balneolales > Balneolaceae > SW132. Next base: position 2,901 of record CAZVEP010000031.1, on the reverse strand, counting down.
TGACGTACTTGTTGCTGGAAGCAGCGTCTTCAAAAAAGAAAATATAGCTGAAGCCATAAAAGACCTCACATCAAAAATGAATGCGGGCAGAACTGATGTAGTTTAATCTGATACAGAATCTGCTTATTTTAATCTGCTCATACCAATTATAGGACACAGGCTTATCAACACAGATAAAAACGATCTTAAAAAAACCATCCAAATCGAAAATGCCGACCCACTTGTAGTTCTTGGGTTTGAAGACAAAAACCTGACGCAACTCGAAAAGGCATTTCCAGATACAACCATCACAGCACGTGGTGATGAAATTAAACTGAAAGGCCCGGAAGGCGATGTTGAAGATCTCGCTGATATTATTCGCGAAATGATCTCGATGGTCAAGCGAGGCAGTCAGTTATCAAAGCAGGATATCTCTACATTGCTTGCCCTTGCTGAAAAAGTGGAAACTGTTAAAAGGGCTCCCTCAGATTCTTTCGAACAAGATACCGGTGATATTATATTACACACACACGCTGGTGAGGCAGTGTCCGCTAAGACCTCGGGGCAGCGTAATATTGTAAAAGCCTCTGAGAACAATGATATCCTTTTTGCGATTGGCCCGGCCGGTACGGGTAAAACGTACACATCTGTTGCACTTGCGGTACGCGCTCTCAAACAACGACAGGTTAAGCGTATTATCCTGGCACGTCCTGCAGTAGAAGCAGGAGAAAACCTCGGGTTCCTTCCAGGCGATTTGAAAGAAAAAATCGATCCTTATCTCCGGCCACTCTATGATGCACTCGAAGAAATGATCGAGTTTGATAAACTTGAGTTTCAACTGTCCAAAAATGTGATTGAAATCGCACCGCTGGCCTATATGCGCGGCCGTACACTGAATAATGCTTTTGTCATACTTGATGAGGCTCAAAACGCAACCAATACGCAAATGAAGATGTTTCTGACGCGTATCGGCTATAACAGCCGGGCAATCATTACAGGTGATATCACACAGACTGACCTGCCGAGAAAGCAAGAGTCGGGCCTGATTGTCATCCAGAATATTTTGAAAGACATCGACGGTATCTCTTTTGTATATCTCGATCAGAATGATGTGGTTCGCCACAAGCTGGTTCGCGATATTATTGAAGCTTACGACAAGTTCGAAGATAAAAAGCGATAAATTTAAGCTCAGGCACTTTTCTATCCATCAACCATGGTAAAAGCCACTCCTCTTTATGAAGGCACGTTTTCAGTTGCTATTGATAAGATTTTCAGGCGAATTGAAAAATCTGATCCACCCTACAAGAATGCTCTGAAGCTATCTATCAATCCGTTTCTCATTCAGGATGATGATCGAAATATTTTATTCGATGCCGGCATTGGTGACCTCCTGGGTGAAGACACTTCCATCGACATGATACTTGACAACCTGGAGAAGCACGACATAGCAGATTTTGAAGTCACGGACATCTTTTTGAGTCATCTTCACTTTGATCATATGGGAGGTCTTGCACATCAATCCAGCGGATATTGGGAACTTACGTTTCCTGAAGCAGATGTGTGGGTATCAGCTGATGGCTGGAAAAAGCTCTCAGAAAATATTGAGTCTCAAGACGAAAGAAAGCGGGACTTTTTTCATTTCCTTGACAGCCACGCAAGTTTGAAGATGCTTTCCGGGGACATATCAAAGCCTGTCCCGAATGTTCGTGTGGAAAAAATAGGTGGCCATACCGAACACCATCAGGCACTTTATTACGAAAATGAAGAGCACAAGTACGTGATGGCAGGCGATGTGATTGGAACCCGCAGCGCCATCAACAGATCGTATGCTGCAAAATATGATTTTGAACCAAAACAAAGCATGAAGATCAGACAAGAAATTCAGGAGCTTTCATTCAAAAAGGGATATATTATCATGGCCTATCATGAGACAGATTATCCAATGTTCAGGCTAACGGACTACGAAGACAATAAGGGATACAAAATTGAAAATGTGACATCATGAGTCTGCCTGAATATCTTTCAAGTATTAATCATTTTCTCACAGCTCGAGGATTTTCCTCGTCAGTTGAAGCTGCGGTCATTTTAGGATCCGGACTTGGTGATTTTTCGGATCTGATTCAAGATCCTGTAACTGTTTCATACAGCGAAATCCCTGACTTTCCACATACATCGGTGAAGGGGCATTCCGGAGAACTCATTTCAGGGACTATCGCCAATAAAAATGTCATGGCATTCTCGGGTAGATTTCACCGCTATGAAGGCCATTCATATTCAAAAACGGTGCTACCAGTGCATCTCGCAAAATCGTTCGGGGCCCAAAAGCTCATCATCTCGAACGCTGCAGGTGCGATAAATACTGGTTTTAAAGTCGGCGATTTGATGGTAATTGATGATGTATTTCGCCTTTTTGAGCATGTTTCAGCAGCACCTTCAGAGCCGTTTCGATACAATCATGGTCCAACTGCAACCCGGGTCAGAGAAATCGCTGCGTCCATTGGTTTGGAGGTGCAGCGCGGAACCTACCTGTTTGCCCATGGGCCGTCATACGAGACGAAATCAGAAATCCGTGCATTTAGAACTCTTGGGGGTGATGTTGTTGGAATGAGTACGCTGCCTGAATTAGTAGAAGCTGCCAGACTTGAATTACCAACAGCAGCCATTTCTATGGTAACCAACATGGCTGCAGGAGTCGTTGCCGGGAAGCTTGATCATAGTCATGTGAAAGCCGCGGCAGAGAGCCGAAAAGATGATTTTGCGCGATTGGTGTCGGAGCTTATAAAAGAGCTGTGAGACGTGTCGCCCGGGACTCACCGGACTCACCCCCCGGCCCTATCTACATGTAGATAAGGGTAAACTCGCTGATTGAGATCCATGACACGGCAGCGTGTGATAGATCATGCCAGAGTCCGGGGAAGTTTT
>CAZVEP010000030.1:0-34621 GCA_964625635.1 uncultured Rhodohalobacter sp. | reverse complement strand
CCCTTTTTGGACAACCCAATGTATTTCTTTGATATTTTAGAATCGAACTCAGGTTTCCAGCTAAATCGGTTAATACCGCAATAGTTAGAAGTCTATTCTCAAAAAGAGAGGGAAGATGTCAGAGACTTAAATAGCACTCAGGTCGATTCACATCTGTACCCTGGTTAGATTGCTATGTCACTTATTTTCCGCTGGATCATGTTTATAGGCAAGGATTTATGTCCATTAGAATTTCGCCTGACGCTTGTCTTTAATATTAAGATTTTCTAATATTAAAATTCCTTAATCCTCATGATTAAATTGAATCAAATATGATCATAATGAAGTCTCTGAAATATATCTTACTAATAGTATCCTCGATACTTGCTTTTTCAGCATGTAGCGATATGGCAAATGTCGATTCTAACCAAACGGGTACTTTATCTGTTACGCTTACGGATGCCCCATTTCCAATCGATCTTGTCTCTGAAGCCAATGTGACGATCACTAAAATTGACATTAGAAATAAAGACTCTGAAACTGATGGTACTGAAGAAGAAGAGGTAGACGAAGAATCATTCACTACACTTACAGAAACAGAGCAATCATTCAATCTTTTAGACTTCCAGAATGGTGTTAAAACAAGTCTTGTAGATCTCGAGATAGAGGCCGGTACCTATGACCTGGTACGTCTTTATGTAAGCGAGGCGTCTGTAACGCTAAATGATGGCACTACCTATGACTTGACAGTACCAAGCGGAGCCCAAACAGGTATAAAAGTATTTATTAATCCCAATATAGAAGTAGCTGGCGGTTTATCCAGTGAACTGCTTCTTGATTTCGAGGTAGCCAGTTCATTCATCGTACAGGGCGATATGAACTCCCCTGACGGAATAAATGGGTTTACATTTAAGCCAACAATTAAAGCTGTTAATACATCCACAGCTGGCCGAATCGAAGGGTTTGTAACAGATACATCCGGAAATCCATTAGAAAATGCCGAGGTATTGGTATTCACTGATTCAGATACGTCACAAGCCTTTACAGAATCAAACGGGTATTACTCAATCATAAGTCTTGATGCCCAAACATATACCGTAGAAGCAACAACTTCAGACACAGAAACACTTACGGTTCCTGACGTTGAAATCACGGCTGCTAATTCGACGTCTCTGGATCTCGAGCTGACTCCCTTAGAAAATTAATACACCTGCAATGGTTTTATTTAAAGGTATGATGGATTTCTCATCATACCTTTTTTTATGTCATGTATTGAGAACTGTTTTACCAGCACGGCAAGATCTTTTATAATTTTGATAGCTGAACACATACACGGGTTCGATCATTGATTTAGGATCTAAGAATGGGTGTAGCTGGCTAAAGCGATGCGAATTAATGCTTTCTCAGGTCCTTTTCTTTTTTTGCCAGGCTGATAGTAATTGTCTGAACACCTCTTCTGATATGAAACCTGTGTATTCAAACAAAACCTCACCTTTTTGGTTTAAAAACAGTGTCTTTGGCGGGATATTCATGTCGTATTGTTCCGCAAATTGAGCTTCTGTCATCTGTTCCCCATTAAATATTATTGCCTCATCAGATTCTATATCGATCCTTACAGGGTAAAAGTGATCATTAATCTTCGTAACAATTTGGGAATTCTTAAAAGCTTTGCGATCCATTGCTTTACAATAGACACACCACTCTGTAACGGCAAAGATAAGCAGATCTTTATTTGTCAGTTCCGACAATTCCTGAGCTTCCCCGATACTGTACCACTTGAGAAAATCAGGTTTTTGGCCATTTGCTCCGGAGATAGATGAAAAGCTTATCAAACCAATCAGGAAGCATAATTGAATAGATTTTCTAATCATGACAAATTCTAGTTAAACTGATACTTGACTCCCAGCATAAACCGGCGTCCCTGAAGCGGTCCGTAAACATGATCCGTTGCAAACTCATCGCTGAACGGACGGTCCGGTGCGATGAGTGGGTTGTCCTGAGTGTAGTTGAACAGATTTTTGACTGCACCATAAAACTCAAATCCATCAATGAACCGTTTGGTGAGCTTGATATTCTGTTCTGTATACACTCTCGAAACAGTCGCTGCATCAGGGTATTCGGGAAGCTTCATTTTTCCAACAACCCGGCCGGTATAGTCGATGTAGGTTTGAATGGAATCCCAGCCGTATGACAAACTAAAGACTCCGGTATAATCAGGAGCAAATAACAGGCTCTCTTTTACACCACCGTTCTGCTGATATACATCCTGAAGGGTGACACCCACTGAATAAACAAGCGGGCCCGGAAAATTATGGGCAATACTAAGTGATACTCCCCTGCTCACAGAATTACCATCCAGGTTTGCGTACCGGATCTCGTTAGTAAACTCATAGTCCGGGATAATCTGATTGGTGAAATAGGTGTAAAAGGCATCAATATCCATATTCAGTACCGATACCCCGATGTCAACAATCTGGTTGAAGTTTACCGTCATATTATACGAGCGTTCAGGATCCAGATCTTCAGTGATAACCACCTCCCGTGAACCTGTAAGCGCCTCATGCTCTTCTGTGAACAGGTTCACAACCCTGAAACCTGTGCCCGCGTTAACCCGAAGCGTAGTGTGATCTGATGGTGACAACTTCAAATTAACACGGGGTGAAAAAATGAGCCCATGATCCTCAAAATGGTCGATTCTTGCCCCTGCGAGCCCTCTGAAGACGGGACTGAAAATCTGTTCATACTGGGTAAAAATTCCGGGAATGAATCGCTCGTCGACGGAGCCATTTGTTAATCGCTGCTCATTGAAGGTCTGGTCAAGTTTATCAAACCGAAGAGCTGCCCCCATCAGCAGCTGCTTATCGAAGCTAAGTTGTTTGTCCCAAATCAGGTTACTGAAATAGACCTCCTGTTTAGCCTGATATCTGTAGTCTCCATAATAACTATCCTGATTATGGTAGCTATAGGAGTAGTCAAGGCGAACTAGTTCTTCTATTGGCAATTCATAAGTTCCAAGAAGCTCAAACCGGTTTGTTTTAATCGCCTCACCATATACAGTGCTGCTGCCTCTGAGTGATTCATTGAAATCTGACGTCCCGCCTACCCTATTTTCGTAATTGTACTTAAGCGCTACATTCATCTTCCGTCCCTTTGATCTGTCGAAGCTCCATTTATTGAATAGTGAGAGTTTATCCCGTTTTGTCGCATCAGCAAAACTATCACCGTTTTGATCGAGAAATTTATCAAAGTAAAACCCATTTCCGCTGACAAGTGTTGAAAATCCTTTCGTATCAGGGGTGTATGAAAAATCAATATTGTTTTCAAGATGTGATGTTGTGTATCCCTCAAGAATAAAGCTAGATGTCTCCTTAGGATCTTTGGTTCGAATATTTATGACGCCACCCATCGCTTCAGACCCGTAAAGTGTAGAGTTTGGCCCCTTGATGATTTCAATGCTTTCGATGATGTTTGTGTTGATGCCGTTCAGGCCGTAGACTGACGCCAAAGATCCCATAATCGGCATGCCATCGATCAGCACGGCCGTGTAGGCCCCCTCCATCCCATTGATCCGGATACTGTTTGTGCTACAAACGCCGCAATCTACCTGGTTGTATAGACCGTTGATGTAGCTTACCGACTCCATCAGGTTGTTACCCGGATTCTTATTCAAAAAACTGTTTGAAACCACATTTACCTTTACCGGAGAATCCTTGATATACGTTTCGCGCATGGTTCCGGTCACAACAAGCTGATCAAGTTCGAGAAGTGATTCTTCAAGCTTTATATTTATTTTAATCTCATCTCCCCCATTCAAAGTAATTGTCTGTTTAAAGGTAGTATAACCGACACTGGATGCCTGAAGCTCATATGATCCGGCAGGAATGTCAGTGATTTTGTATGTCCCGTCGATGCCGGATGTTACCCCCTTCTGAAGTTCAGCTATTCCAATATTCACACCCGTCAAAGGTTCACCATCTGAAGTGACCGTTCCATAAATGGTCGCACTTGATTGAGCATGTGCCAGGCCGGTCAGACTAAGTAAAAAGGATAGAAGAAAAGATTTATACATAAGAATAAATTAATTTTTAGTCTTAACTAAATATTAAGCATAAATCCTCTGGCAATCAATCATCTATATTATCCTCCATCAATTCCTTTTTTTAATTCAGGTGCAAATAAACATTTACAACATCGAACGAACCGCTCTCTTATATTCAGGTTCATTTATTTCTAAAATCTTTGACTTTATATTTTATATGAAATCACGCCTATTCATCACTCTTTCAGTTTTCTTAATCGCATCCTTTGTGATCACCTCCTGCGGCGAACAAAAGGCAACCGAATTTTCTGTCGGCTATGACAAGTTCACACTGGATAACGGTCTTGAAGTTATCTTCCACAAAGACGAATCGGATCCTGTGACCGCCGTTGCTCTTACATTTCATGTCGGGTCAGCCCGGGAAATTGAAGGACGCACAGGATTTGCGCACCTCTTTGAACATCTGCTGTTTCTTGAGTCAGAGAATCTTGGGAAAGGCGGACTCGATCAGATGAGCTCACGGATTGGAGGATCTGGTGCAAACGGATCTACCAGCCGCGATCGGACCAACTATTTTCAGACTGTTCCCAATGACGCTCTTGAGAAAATGATCTGGGCCGAAGCCGATAAGCTCGGCTATTTCATCAATACCGTAACGGAATCAGTACTAGCCAAGGAGAAGCAGGTTGTTAAAAATGAAAAACGCCAGGGCGTGGATAACCAGCCTTACGGTCATGCAAGCTACGTGGTTGACAAGAATCTCTATCCGGAAGGTCACCCTTACAGCTGGCAGGTCATTGGTTCACTAGAAGATCTTCAAAATGCTACCCTTCAGGATGTCAAAGATTTCTACAATCGCTGGTATGTACCAAATAACGCAACTCTTGTTATAGCCGGAGATTTTGACAGCGAACAGGCCAGGGAATGGATTCATAAGTATTTTGATGAAATACCGCGTGGCGAGGAGATTGAACCGCTGGATGATCAGCCGGCAAACCTCCGGGAAACCAAAAAGATTTACTACGAAGACAACTTTGCCCGACTGCCTGAGCTGCGTATGGTCTGGCCCGGAGTAGACCTGTATCACGATGACGCATATGCCCTCGATATTCTTACCCAACTGTTGTCTGACGGAAAAAAAGCACCCCTCTACCAGGTTCTGGTTGAAGACAAAGAGTTAACCTCAAATGTGTTCATGCGAAATGGCAACTCTGAGATTGCCGGGGAGATTTCACTGATTTCACGTGCCTATCCCGGGACCGAACTAAATGAGGTTGAGGCTGCTGTTACAGAAGCATTTGCAAAATTTGAAGAAGAAGGATTCACGAATGATGACTTAAACCGGATCAAAGCGGGAATCGAAACGAATTTTTATAACGGCCTGTCGAGCGTTCTTGGAAAAGCATTCCAGCTTGCTCAATACAATATTTTCGCGGGTGATCCGGGATATATCAACGAAGACATTCAGAAAACGCTCGCTGTAACAAAAGAAGACGTGATTCGGGTTTATGAGCAGTATGTGAAGGAACAGCCGTTTGTAGCAACTAGCTTTGTGCCACAGGGTCAGGCCGGCCTCACCCTTGAAAACTCAGTTAAAGCGGATGTAGAGGAAGAGCAGATTGTTGCTGAGGGACGCGGGGAGCAATTTGATCTTCCCGAAGAGACTGAGTATGAACGGACACCATCAAGTTTTGATCGAACTGTAGAACCACCTTATGGCGAGACGCCGGTCCCTGCCATTCCTGATGTCTGGGAAACCGAATTAGCCAACGGGCTTGATGTTTACGGAATTGAAAACAGAGAGCTGCCTCTTGTTGAGTTTGAGATTACAGTTGAGGGTGGTCTCATGCTTGAGAATCCAGATAAAGTGGGTGTTTCCAGCTTAATGGCGACTATGATGACGCGTGGCACAGCCAAAAAAACACCTGAAGAGCTCGAAGAAGCGATCGACCTGCTGGGAGCCAGTATCAACGTTTCGGCCGGGCGTCAGTCGATCACTATTCGCGGTAATTCCCTCGCAAGAAACTATGATGAAACCATGGCACTGGTGGAAGAGATCATACTCGAGCCGCGGTGGGACGAACGGGAATTTGATCTCGCCAAACAGAGTACGCTTAGTCAGATAGCGCAACAAAGCGCAAACCCAAACAGCATAGCTTCCAATACGTTTAATAAGCTTCTGTATGGAGAAGATCATATTCTGTCATTCAATCCAATCGGAACGACTAACTCAGTTGAGACGATTACCATTGATGACCTGCAGTTGTACTATAATGACTATTTTTCCCCGTCTGTTGCCGATATGCATGTTGTAGGTGCGATTAATCAGGATGATATAGTTTCTTCGATGGCAATGCTGGAAGAGGCCTGGGAAGCCAAATCTGTTGAACTGCCGGAGTTCGATCTTCCTGAAGCACCCGAATCATCCACCGTCTATTTTTATGATGTTCCGGGTGCCAAGCAGTCTGTTTTGAGGTTTGGCTACCTGGCAATGCCGGAAACTGATCCGAATTTCTACCCTGCCACAATCATGAACTACAAGCTCGGTGGCGGCGGATTTGCATCCCGGCTCACACAAGAGCTTCGTGAAGGTAAAGGTTACACATACGGTATTCGGTCAGGATTCTCCGGATCAGATATTGCGGGACCTTTTAGCATATCAAGCGGAGTAAGAACTAATGTAACGTATGAGTCTGCCGCACTGGTAAAGCAGATACTTGAGGAATATCCCAACACATTCACGGACGAAGATCTTGAAAATACCAAGAGCTATCTGATCAAAAGTTCAGCCCGTCAGTTTGAGACCTCCGGATCGAAACTTAACATGCTTGAAAATATAAGCTCGTATGGCTGGGCGCCTGACTATATAAGTGAACGCCAGGAAACCGTTCATTCTATTAGCAAAGAAGAGATTCAAAACCTGGCTAACACCTACGCCAATCCTGACAGGATGATCTGGCTGGTTGTGGGCGACGCCAGAACCCAGATGGATCGCCTCGAACAGCTCGGATTTGGTAAGCCGGTTTTGGTTAATGAAACATTTGCTGAGGGGAACTGAGTAACGCACATTGAGCAGAAGATCCAAAACCCGGTGAAAGACTTCCACTTATTGATTCCTTTCATTGGGAATTTAAAATCAAGGAGTCCCTTCTTTTGCAGATTGTGCCATGAGTACATCCATTTACCTTCTGTTTTGATTTGATTTCTATATGTAAGCACAGAATTCTTTGTTCCTGAATGATTGTCTTAGAAAAAAGAACAAGAAATCGAAATCTGAGACAGTTATATTGTTGAGAGCAATCCTAATCAAAACAAATTCATCATGTCATTACACCAGCTTCTCTCTACGTTATCACTTCTGTTCCTCGCTTTAGTCATGTCTTTTCCCTCATTTGCACAGGAGATCATTCGCCATCCCGCTATTTCCCCTGATGGAGACGCCATCGTATACTCCTGGCAGGGTGATATCTGGCATCTCGATTTAGAATCTGACTCACAGATACCACTTCGCCTCACCATTCACGAGGCTTACGAAAGCGGTCCGCTGTTCAATGATGATGGAAGCGCAATAGCTTTTACAAGCAGCCGGTTTGGCAATAACGACATCTTTAAAATGGCGCTGCCCAACGGAACCGTAGAGCAAATCACCTATCGCAGCAGCGGAGACAGACTATCCGACTGGTCAGGCAGTTCGATTCTATTTACTACAGAACGAGATTTTAATGCGGTTGAGTGGGATGCCGAGGTCCATATGGTTGCTGAGACCGGCGGGACACCCATGAGGGCTTCCGACGCCTTCGCAGAATTTGCTACAATGTCGCCCGACGGCCAATACATCGCTATGGTTCGCGGCTCATGCCGGATTTCCCGTGAAGCCTATCGCGGATCTGCCAACCTCGATATATGGCTGATGAATACAGAAACGGGCGAATACACCCAGCTCACCACATTCGACGGCAACGACTACATGCCGCGCTGGGTTGATGACAACACGCTTCGATTTATCAGCGCACGAAGCGACCGCTACAATATTCATGAGATGACTCTCTCAGACAACGGGCAAGGAACCCTCGGCGATCAGCTAACCGGCGAGGAGGAGTTTGGCGTTCGACATTTTGATGTGGCCAGTGACGGCAGCATGATTTACACTTCCGGTGGCAGAATGGTTCATGTGGAATCAGACGGTTCGATGATGGACCTCAAGCCAATTCACAACGGAGACTTTAGGTTCGATCCGGTTGTGTACGAATCGAAGTCAAGCGGATTGAGCGGATTTGCCGTAACACCTGATGGAAGCGAATCGGCCCTCGAAATCGACGGTGAAATCTTTGTTACACACAACGATGATGAGTCATCTAAAACAAAAAATGTATCACAGCACGGATTTCGCGACAGAAACTCAGCCTGGATCAATGACTCTACGTTGGTGTTCACATCCGATCGATCCGGCAATTATGAAATTTATATGGCCGTATCTGCTGATGAAAATAAATCAAGTCTCGTCGAAACGCTGAAACGGGATGTTACTCAGCTAACCAACACCGAAGCTGATGAAAGTGGCGTCACTATCTCCCCTGACGGGTCAAAAATCAGTTACGTGAGCGGGACAGAATGGATTATTGCTGATATCAGTGCAGAAGATGGGATCGAAAATGGTGACGTATGGCATGACGAGTACTGGAACCTTCCGGATGGTGTGGCCTGGAGCCCTGATTCTAAATGGATCGCCTATTCTCAGGCCAACCTCTACTTCAATGATGAGATTTTCATCCGATCTGCCGATGGCGAAACCGATCCGGTTAATGTGAGCATGCATCCGAAAGGCGACGGCTCGCCGGTATGGAGCCCCGATGGAAAAATGCTGGCATTTATCAGCGAACGGAACGGCATGAATTACGATATCTGGATGGCCTGGCTCACAGAAGAAGACTGGGATAAAACTCAGGAAGATCGTAAGGAAGGCCTCTATTTCAACGGCGAAGAAGAAACAAAATCTGACGATGATGAGAATGGAGAAGAGACTGTTGAAGTAGTCATCGATCTGGAAAATATTCACAATCGCCTTGTTCAGCTTACCAATGATAGCGGCAGCGAATACAGCCCTGTCTTTAACAGTGATAGCGATCACGTCTATTTTGTGTCATCCTCAATTGGAAGCAACTCCTCTGAACTTTATAAAGTGAAAACGGATGGCAGTGATGTGATGCAGGTTACCTCAAATGGTGCCTCTCCATCGGGACTCACACTGGCTGGCGGCGACCACCATCTGTTCTATGTATCAAATGGCCGCCTGACCATGCTCGATACCGGTTCCGACAACCCGGAAACTGTTGCTTTCTCCGCAAGCTACAAGCGTGATTTTGAAGCAGAAAAACGACAGATGTTTGATGAAGCATGGAGCATATTGAACAGAGGGTTCTACGACCCGGACTTCCACGGACAGGATTTTGTTGCACTGCGTGAGCAGTATGAGCCGCTGGCGATGGCAACCTCCACCCTCACCGATTTCAGGTTTGTGTTTAATTTGATGCTGGGTCAGCTCAACGCGAGCCATATGGGTATGAGAGGTGGCGACCGGGATGAAACCCAGGATATGGAAACAGGTCTCTTGGGCGCAGAACTCAGACCGCATAACAATGGAAGCGTCGAAGTCACGCATGTTATCCCTGATACGCCGGCCGACAGAAATCAAAGCAAGCTCTATGTGGGCGACGTCATCACGCACGTGAATGGAACAGAACTAACGCCGAATGATAACGTATACCGCCACTTTGAGCGGACCGAAGATCAGGAGGTGCTTCTGAATGTTCGTTCTGGCGACGGTGACGAACGCGAAGTGGTGATTCGTCCGACAGGCAGCATTGGCACTCATCTGTATGAACAGTGGATTGCAGAGCGGCGGAAGCTCACCGAAGAGTACTCAGATGGACGGTTAGGTTATATCCATATCCGTGGTATGAACATGCCGAGCTTCGAGCGTTTTGAGCGTGAATTGATGGCATCTGGCTATCAAAAAGATGGCATTGTGATCGATGTTCGCTACAACGGTGGCGGCTGGACGACCGACTACCTGATGGCGGTTCTGAACGTGGATCAGCACGCCTACACCATTCCCCGTGGAGCCGTGGAAGGCGACCTGGAAGATAATAAGGAGCAGTTCCGCGAGTACTACCCCTACTCGGAACGCCTTCCGCTGAGCGCGTGGACAAAGCCATCCGTGGCGCTGGCCAATGAAAGCAGCTACTCCAATGCGGAGATTTTTTCACATGCCTATAAAAACCTTGGCATTGGCGACCTGGTCGGTGTTGAGACCTTCGGCGCGGTGATATCCACAGGCGGAGCCGGATTGATAGATGGCTCATACGTGCGCCTGCCTTTCCGCGGCTGGTACGTGAAAAATAGCGACCAGAATATGGACTTCAGCGGCGCCGTGCCTGACCACGAGGTACACAATGCCCCTGATTACCGAACCGGTGAAGATACTCAGCTCAGAGAAGCAGTAAACGTGCTGCTGAATCAGCTGGATGACGCACGGTAGATCGACTCAATTTTAATATTTTCAGATAAGGGATAGCCGGTTATCGGTTATCCCTTTTTTTATGGTTTTAATGAAAGCATTTGGGATAGATATCAATCCTCTGATTGGATGTTTATAAAGGTGCTCCAGAAAATGATGCAGGCCATTAAAATAAAACACTGGCATACTATCGTCATTGTTTTAGATTAAGCCGATGTTACCCCTTTGGATTTAAAATCAGATTATTTCATTTTGTCCTCAATATTTTTAGAATAGCATAAATAAATTTACGCATATAACAAGAGAACCTTGATAGTGTTGGTGGTATCGTGTACTGTTAAAAAATCAAACAAGAAGGATAAATCCAGAAATTTAAATGGGTATTATACTTAAAAACGAACGAATAGAAATTCACTTCGATCTACCGAAGGAGAATTACCATGCGTCCCGATTCGACTGGACGGGGAAAATTCAACAGGTTTACTTTCAGGGGATTCCACTTTCAATTAGCGAAAAAAATGATCCAAATGTAGATGAGCACCTATTTGGAAAAGGATTTTATAATGAGTTCGGGATTGATACCGCTCTGGGTTTTGAAGAGGCCGATATTGGTGAATGGTTTCATAAAATTGGTATCGGATTACTCAGGAAAAATGAATCTGACTACTTTTTCTTTAAAGAGTTTGAGATTAGGCCGGCAGACTTTTCAGTTTCCACTTTTTCTGATCGTATTGAGATCAGCGCTGTTTCCGAAATTGTAAATGGTTATGCATACGAATTAAATAAAAAGATCAAGCTTAAAAACAATGGGTTTCTCATATCATATCAGTTGACAAATACCGGGGAAAAGGAAATTGTAACCGATGAATACACTCATAATTTTTTGACGCTTCAGAAAACTAATGACAGTGCGAACTATTCGCTAAAATTCCCCTTCTCTATTTCGATGAAACTCCATTCCGGAAATTTAAATCCTGAAAATGTTGAGCTTGGGGATAACTTCCTTCATTTAAAAAAATCCCCCGAAAAAGAATTCTTTTACGATAACCTCTCCAACTCAAAGAAAGTAACCGGCAAATGGACCTTGATTGACAACAATCAAAAAATTGGCATTAGTGAATCTACTGATTTTGAGGTCTCAAAAATCAATCTTTGGGGCTCCAAACATGTAATAAGCCCAGAGTTGTTTCATCAGATACATCTATCCCCGGGATCAACAACTGAATGGACTCGGAACTATGAAATTTTTTTACAGATCACTGACAACAAAAAAGGGAGCTAATTCCATTACATACAGTAGTGTACATGATCCTGCCTGATTGATCGTCATCAATGGAGATCTGTATCTATTTGAAAGTGCAGCGGTCTATTTGCGAAATAGACAACAGCTGAAAACTTTGAGGTAACAACTTCTATGAAATTTAACCTGGGTTATCAGAGCGGCCTGCTCCTGTTCTTCTTTTTGCAGGGCATCATCTTTTGCATACTGATTCTCAAAAAAGGAATTGAAACTGAAAACAGGTCAGCATACTGGTTAAGCGCATTCAAGCAGGAGTTTACCATAAACGATCAGGGTGAACTGCAGGTCACTGCAGACTACACAACCCACGCGCCGTACACCCTTACACAAGTCTTAGCAGATCTATCAGGCATAGAATCCAACAACTACACCGGCGTTTTTCATAACGCAGAAACCGGGGCTGAAATCAGTATCGAATATCTGTCAGATTTTTACTTCAGGGTCAGCATCAGCAATCAGAACAGCTATAATGCAACGCTACTCAAACCAGGTCTGATGATTGCCGGATCATATCAAATCTCTTTTCCTGTTCATCAGACCGGCAACATAGAAAGATTTCTTCTGGATGGAGAGAGGATCAAAGATGTTGAATTTGTAAGAGTCGGCAATGATAGATAGGAGTATTATTCTACCTTAAGGACTGTCTAGAGTCAATAGGCTAGACAAAAAACAAAATACTGATATATACGAGCACTAAATGTTTGAGTGAATGTGAAAGTATAAAGAGTGAATTAAATCAGGTTTACGGTACTCATTTCAAGTGAATTGTGATTTAATTCAAATCTTTCACTATCCGAAATTAAATGAGGGACTGAATACCATGTAGATGTAGGCAGTTTTGGCATTGATAGTTTGAAAAGGCATGTTAAGTTTTATGCTGTTGCTAATCCAGATGCAAGCATCTATTTTGAAATGGATATCTTATCAGACACTCAAGTTCATACTTCTAAAACAGATCTGTCATGAGACTCAAACCTACGCTTCTAAGCATCACTTTAATTCTATCGACACTTAATCTATCCTGCATGACTGAAGAGACACCAGACATTGAGACATCTTCAGCAGAAAACGAAACCCAATATGATCCGGGTCAGGGCTGGTCGCTCGACTGGTCGGATGAGTTTGATGGTGATTCACTCGATGCAAGCAACTGGAACCGGCAGGTCGTCGATGCAGGACAATTTAATGAAGAGTGGCAACGATATACAGACAGCAGCGAAAATTCATACGTGGAAGACGGGAATCTGGTTATTAAAGCCATTCACGAGAGTGACACTCACGGAATGAATGAATATACATCAGCACGGCTTAATACCGCCAATAAACAAACATGGAGATACGGGAAAATTGCCGCCCGAATAAAACTTCCTTATGGCGAAGGCATATGGCCGGCTTTCTGGATGCTGGGTGCCAATATTGATGAAAATGGCGGAGACACACCCTGGCCTCAGAGTGGTGAAATTGATATTCTTGAACTGTATGGAACCGAGGACGACTCCGTGGTTGAGGCCAATCTGCACTATGCTGACGAATCCGGAGAACATGCCCAAATGGGTGCTGTACCTTTTGAATTAGAGCAAGGTAAATTTGCCGATGACTTTCACATTTTCGAATTGGAGTGGACTGAAAACGAGATTGCCTGGATGGTGGATGGTGAGCAGTATGCATCCATGGAGATCACATCAGATGAACTCTCTGAATTCCATCAGGAGTTTTTCCTTTTGCTGAATATAGCCGTAGGCGGCACCTGGGCTGGCCGGCCTGATGAAACAACTGACTTTCCCCAATATATGTACGTGGATTGGGTGAGGGTGTATAAACAGATCTGACAGGTAATTTTTCAAATAGGAGTTATTGATATCTTAAATCTCTCTTTCAGCTTACCAGAAGAAGCAGGTTGTCTATCGATGAGTTTTTTAGATACCACCAAACACACTAAACAGTAAAGCGTCCTTCTTCTGGGTTTGAAGACCGTTAATTTGAAAACAGGTGTCTGAAAAAGATGCTTTTTTAATTAATGTCCCAGGTATTTCCGCTTTTAAACACATCTGTAACGGTATCGTACGTGCGGTTCTTTCTTACATTTTCAATCGTTTCGTGAACACTGCTATCGAAGCTCTTCGATTCCACGTTACGAATTATACCTGATGCTACAGGGTGATCCGGCAGCTGCATTCGGGAAAGCGCAACATGCATGGCTGTATCTGCTTCTGCCGCGTCATGAACCAGCGTACTGCCATTCAGATTATCAGGGTCGCTGATCTCTGTTTTCCTAAGCTTCATCCCGTCAGCCTGGATTCCATAAGTCTTATCGCCCCCGAACAGGATCGGTTTACCATGTTCAAGTAGCACCTGGTTGTCGTCTCTGGTGTCCTTACCGGTAATGATTTCATGAATTCCGTCGGTAAAAATGACGCAATTTTGCAGAACCTCAATTACCGATACTCCCTTGTGCCTATAGGCTTCCATCATCACATTTTCCAGAAGAGCATGGTTATTATCGGGAACGCGTGCAAAGAACGTGGCTCCCGAGCTGATCGCTACTTCTCCGATATTGAATGTATTTTCATACGTGCCTTCCGGTGCCGTTTTGGTTTTGGTACCTAACGGGGTTGTGGGTGACGACTGCCCCTTGGTCATCCCATAAATTTTGTTATTAAAAATTACAATATTGAGATCGATGTTGCGTCGGCAGGCATGAATAAAGTGATTTCCACCGATAGCCATACAGTCACCGTCACCTGTAAACGTCCAGACATTGAGCTTGGGATTGGCTAGTTTTAATCCTGTGGAGACAGCAATAGCCCGGCCGTGAATAGAGTGAATTCCGTATGTATCGAGGTAGTAAGTAATTCTCGAGGAACAACCGATTCCAGATATACTCACAAAGTTTTCCTTTTTGTCACCCATTTTGGCAAATGCTTTCTGCATATTGGCCAAAATAACATAGTCACCGCAACCAGGGCACCAGCGCACATTCTGATCGCTGGCAAAATCCTTTCTGCTCAGTGTCGTTTCTCCTTCTTTTCCAACTGTTTCAAGACTCATGAGTTTAGGATAAATGGTTGATAATTGCGGCTTTTATCTCGGATGTAAAAAATGGCTGCCCCTGGATTTTCTTCCTGGATCTGTATTGAAACTCCGGGAACTTCGTTTCCAGATAGTTAATGAACTGTCCGTTGTTCAGTTCACAAACAAGGATTTCATCAAAAGAGCTAAATACCTCGGCTGTATTCTTTGGAAGCGGATTAATATAATTAAAGTGGGTAAAACCGATCTCTTTTTCTCCTTCATCAAGTAGTTCGGTAACGGCCGTATTTATGGCTCCGAACGTGCTTCCCCACCCTACTACCAGCAGTTTTCCTTTTCGTGCACCTATCACTTTCTGATCCGGTAAGCGCCTGGCAATCCGATTAATTTTTTCTTCACGAATTTTTGTCATTTTTTCGTGATTTTCCGGTTCGTAAGTCAGGTTACCGGTATTTTCTTTTTTCTCAAGCCCCCCGATTCGATGTTCGAAACCTTTATCTCCGGGACTCATCCAGTAGCGGTTCATGAACTCTTCAGTCCTCATGTAGGGTTCCCATTCTTCAGCTGGCTTCTCGAAACGCGGGATATTGATCTCCTCAAGTTCATCCATATCCGGGATTCTCCAGGGGCTTGTACCGCTTGCCAGGTATGAATCCGACAGTAATATGACGGGTGTAACATGTTCCATAGCAAGCTGAGCTGCCTTATAAGCAAAGTCAAAGCAATCATTGGGTGAACTTGCGGCAATCACCACGATCGGAGCATCTCCATGGCGTCCGTAAAGAGCCTGGTTGAGATCACTTTGCTCCGTTTTGGTTGGCAAACCGGTTGAAGGGCCTGCACGCTGTACATTCACTATAACCATCGGTAATTCAGAAATAATGGCAAGTCCCATCGCTTCTGATTTAAGTGAAGCACCGGGCCCTGAAGTTGTTGTAACGGATAGATTTCCCGCAAATGAAGCTCCAATGGCTGCACAAGCGGCCGCGATCTCATCTTCGGCCTGAAATACAATGGTTCCCATATCTTTTCTGGCGGCCAGCTCGTGAAGGATTTCGGATGCCGGTGTAATGGGGTAGGAACAGATAGAAAGTGTGCGCCCGCTTTTTTCGGATGCAGCTAGAAACCCCCAGGCGATCGCCTTGTTTCCATCGACATTACGGTACGTTCCTTTTTTAAGTTTTGCCGGAGGAATATAGACGGGTACATCCTGAAGCTCGACACTTTCTGCAAAGCTGAACCCCGCTTCCAATGCCAGTGTATTTGCTTGCAAAAGCGTAGGTTTATTCCCAAACTTTTTCTCCAAAAATTGCACAATATCATCTGTACTGCGGCTAAAAAGATAGAGTACAATGCCAAGGGCAAACATATTTTTACTGCGGGCTATCGCCTTACGGTCCAGTCCAAGATCTTTTAGTGCTTCTGAGGTAAGCGTAGCTGCCGGAGCGCGTATCACATGGAACTCATCAAGTGAACCATCTGTAAGCGGATTTTCATCAAATTCAGCTTTTTTAAGGTTTCTTGAAGTAAAGTTATCGGCATCAGCGATGATTGTACCACCCCCTTTCAGGAAAGACAGATTGGCCGCTAAAGCAGCCGGATTCATCACAACCAATACATCAACTTTATCACCGGGGGTATAAATTTCAGTTCCCCCTACCTGCACCTGAAAACTCGAAACGCCTCCTATTGTCCCCTGTGGTGCCCGAATTTCTGCCGGGTAGTCCGGAATCGTTGTTAAATCGTTTCCTGCAAGTCCCGAAGCCTGTGAAAACAGATCTCCGGTTAACTGCATACCGTCTCCCGAATCCCCGGAAAACCGTATCACCATTTTCTTTCTTTCCGATACTACCGAATTCTCACTCATATCACGATGGTTTAGGTGAAGGGTTCAATAAAAGAGCTAAAAATTATCAGCCGTGAAGTAGCTCTTTGCGCTCCATGAGCAGATCTTCGTCTTCTTCATGATCAGGGTCGGGAATGATACAGTCGGGAACCGGACAGAAAGAGATACACTGCTCTTCTTCATGAAACCCTACACATTCGGTGCATTTATCAGTTACGATAAAATAAAAATCATCAGAAAGCGGATCCTGTTTTTCATCAGCATCTACTGTTGATCCGTCAAGAAGGGTTACTTCTCCGGAAAGATTGGTTCCTTCCGCCATGGACCATTCAGCACCAGGTTCATAGATCGCCTGATTTGGACATTCCGGTTCGCATGCTGCGCAATTAATGCAGGTGTCGGTTATTAAAACAGCCATAATGGTTTGATTTATTTTAATGATTCGTTGTAACGAGTGATCTCTATTTCTAAATTAGATAAATAGACATGAAACTCTTTATTATTATAATACATTGCGCCATATCTTCCAACGTTTATGAGACGCAGCGCAAAATTTAGAATCGATATAGATTACGTTTATTTAAAGGTGTCAATGTCAAATCCCTGCAGGACTTTAATATAGTTTGCTCGCTCAAAAGCCGAGGGATCAGCAACAGAAGCAGAACTCATTGCACCTTTCATCTCTTCGAGTGAAAGATACTCCTTCTCCTCCATCCATTCCGTCATTTCTGATTCAATGCGTTTTAACGCACCCGGCCCTTCGTAAAGGAGTACTGAGGCCATCTGAGCAATATCAGCACCGGCAAGAATCATTTTTATGACATCATGTGCGGTATGAATTCCCGTTGTTGCAGCCAGGCTGCATGATAAATGTGGCCGAAGCATAGCGATCCATCGCAAAGGCAGCCTTTTTTCAAATGTACTGCTAAGCTCGAGGCTTGCTTCTACTTCCAGGTTTTCCAGATCAAAATCGGGCTGATAAAACCTATTGAACAACACCAGCCCGTCTGCCCCCTCTTTTTGAAGACGCAACGCCATATTCCCAAATGAGCTGAAATGTGGCCCAACCTTTACAGAAACAGGTATAGACACGTTGTTTTTTACGGCCTTCAGATCGTCGATATACATCTGCTCAACTTCGGAGGATGTAATCGTCGGGTCACCTGCGATGTAGTAGATATTAAGCTCAATGGCATCAGCTCCAGCCTCCTCCATACGTTTTGCATACGACATCCATCCTCCTTTTGTAGTTCCGTTGATACTGGCTATAACGGGAATGTCGACTGCGTTTTTGAGACTGACTATCTGCTCCAGATAATCCTCGGCATGAAGGTTATGGTACTCATCCGGTTCAGGAAAATAGCTCAGCGCTTCAGCATAGCTTTCTTCCGAAGTGGTCAGATAATGATCCAGTGCCTGATTTTCCTTTGTAATCTGTTCTTCAAACAGAGAATACATTACAATTGCGCTTGCACCGGCATCTTCAAGCTGTTTTACTTTAGCTGTGTCACTGGATAGTGGCGATGCAGATGGTACAAGTGGATTTTTAAGTTTAAGTCCTAAGTAAGTTGTCTCTAAATTCATGGTTATCCGGTCATTATATAGGTTCTTTAATTGATTTTGATGAGTCCGGCAGCACACATCCCTGCCGAACTCTTACCTGGCAGCCTCTGTAATTATTCCTTTTCTTCTTTTTCGGGTTCATATACAGCTTCCATCTGCTCATAGAGATGCCATTGATCATACACCTCTTTCTGTGCTCTTTCCATCAAAGCTTTTGCAATTTTTGGTTTCGACTTGGCGAGCATCAGGTATCGCATTTCATTATATGCGTAATCCTTGA
Source organism: uncultured Rhodohalobacter sp. (assembly GCA_964625635.1). GTDB lineage: Bacteria > Bacteroidota > Rhodothermia > Balneolales > Balneolaceae > SW132. Next base: position 16,067 of record CAZVEP010000030.1, on the reverse strand, counting down.
GGGCTATTTTAGGGGCCTTGGAATCGAGCATAAATGGATTTTTACCTTCTTCTGTTTTCGATGGATCAAATCTGAAAAGCGGCCAGTAACCCGTATCAACGGCGAGTTTTTGCTGAGACAATCCGTTCTTCATATTGTACCCATGAGCAATACAGTGGCTGTAAGCGATGATTATTGAGGGTCCCGGATAGCGTTCAGCTTCAATTATGGCTTTCATGGTTTGCATGTCATTGGCTCCCATGGCGATTCTGGCCACATAGGCTTTTCCACCATTCACAGACATCATTCCGAGGTCTTTTTTACCAACCCGCTTACCTGCTGCAGCAAACTTAGCCACAGCGCCGAGCGGTGTCGCTTTCGAGCATTGTCCACCAGTATTGGAATATACTTCCGTATCCATCACCAGGATATTGACGTCCCTTCCGCTTGCAAGAACATGGTCGAGTCCGCCATAACCAATATCATAGGCCCATCCGTCTCCTCCAAAGATCCAGACGCTCTTGCGTACCAGATAGTCTGCAAGACTGTGGAGCATTTTAGCCTTTCCATCTGTTGACCCTTCAAGGGTTTTTTTCAACCTTGCTACACGTTCACGCTGTTCAAATATGCCGGGTTCAGACTGTTGATCGGCATTTAGAATTGATTCAGCTAAACCGTCTTCAATATTGCCATTCATTGACTTAAGAAGTTCTTCAGCTTGTTCCTTCTGCTTGTCTATGGTAAGTCTGAATCCCAAGCCAAATTCGGCATTATCCTCAAACAACGAGTTCGACCAGGCGGGGCCAAGTCCGTGTTCGTTGGTCGTATACGGAGTTGACGGCAGGTTACCGCCGTAGATAGATGAACAGCCGGTGGCATTTGCAATGACCATCCGGTCGCCATAAAGTTGTGTCACAAGTTTTATATAGGGTGTTTCACCACAACCGGCGCATGCACCTGAAAATTCAAACAACGGCTGCAGGAACTGGGCTCCCTTCACCGTTTCAGTTTTGAGATCTTCACGGGTGTATTCAGGAAGTCCGAGGAAGAAATTCCAGTTTTCAGATTCCTGTTCAAGCAGTGGATCAATCGGCTCCATATTCAGGGCTTTTCGGCCTACCTGTTTTCGATCTTTCGCTGGGCAAACCTCTACACAAAGCTCACATCCGGTACAATCTTCCGGTGAAACCTGAATACTGATTTTAGTGTTGTCGGGCCATTCCCTTCCGCGGGCATCCATATATTTAAAAGTATCAGGTGCAGCTTCCAGCAGTTCGCCGTCAAAGGCTTTAAGCCGTATAACGGCATGAGGACAAACCATCGCACACTTGCCACATTGAATACATACGTCAGGTTCAAGCACGGGAATTTCCTGTGCAATGTTTCGTTTTTCCCATTGGGTTGTACCTGTCGGAAAAGTGCCGTCGGGTTCAAATGCACTGGACGGGAGATTATCTCCATTTCCGGCAATGATTTCAGCAATCACATTTTGAACATATTCAGGTGCCTCTTCCGGAACCGTACGCCGCATTTCAAGCTCAGAATTCACTTCAGATGGTACTTCCACCTCAAACAGATTTTCAATAGAATTATCCACAGCTGCATAGTTGCTCTGCAGGATTTTCTCACCTTTGTTTCCATAGGCCTTTTTGATAGCGGCTTTTATAAGCAATATCGCTTCCTCTTTGGGAAGGATATCAGAAATAGCAAAGAAGCAGGTCTGCATCACAGTATTAATACGAGTACCCATACCATTCTCTTTGGCTACTTTGTAAGCATCAATACTGTAAAACTTCAGATTTTTATCAATAATCTGCTTCTGGACTTTTTTCGGCACGTAATCCCAAACCTTGTCGGCAGAATAGGGGGCATTCAATAAAAACGTGGCCCCTTCTTTTGCATTTTTGAGCATATCCAGCCGATTCAGAAATTGAAACTGATGGCATGCCACAAATTCGGCCTTATCGATCAGATAGGCTGAACGAATAGGATTTGGGCCAAACCTTAGGTGTGAAACGGTTGTAGCGCCCGATTTTTTTGAATCATACACAAAATATCCCTGAGCATAATTATCAGTATTATCACCAATAATCTTTATGGAATTTTTATTGGCACTTACTGTACCATCAGCTCCAAGACCATAAAAAAGTCCCTGAAATACATCATCAGAAGATTCCCATCCCTCATCTTTTAATTCAAGGCTTGTGTGGGTAATATCATCGTGAATACCGATCGTGAAATGATTTTTCGGCTTCTCGTTTTTGAGCTCATCAAATATCCTTTTTACCATGGGAGGAGTAAACTCTTTTGAAGAGAGTCCATACCGTCCGTTAATAACTTTGATCTTGTTGTCAAATGATTTCCAGTTTTCAACCCCGTTTTCATAGATAGCGGCTAAGACATCATTATACAGGGGTTCACCAGTACTTCCGGGTTCTTTTGTCCGGTCGAGCACAGCAATCCCTTTTACTGTTGGCGGCAGAGATTTTAAAAGATGCTCCATACTAAAAGGCCTGAACAGGCGCACTTTTATGAGACCCACTTTTTCGCCTTCAGCATTCATTCTTTCAACGGTTTCATGGGCTGTTTCAGCACCAGACCCCATCAGCATAATTACTCTTTCTGCATCTTCGGGACCGTAATACTGAAACAGGTCGTAATTTCTGCCGGTCAGTTCACCAAATTTATCCATTGTTTTCTGGACAATGGCAGGACAGGCATCATAATATTTGTTAACGGATTCCCTGGCCTGGAAAAATACATCCGGGTTTTGCGCAGTTCCTCTTATAACGGGCTTGTCTGGTGTTAATGCCCTTTGCCTGTGTTCGATAACCCATTCGTCATTGATCAACTCTCTTATGACCTCTTCCGAAATTTCTTCAATTTTTTGTACTTCGTGAGAGGTTCTGAAACCATCAAAAAAGTGCAAAAACGGAAGTCTTGACTCCAGTGTTGCAGCGTGTGCAATCAGAGCCATGTCCATCGCTTCCTGTACGCTGTTTGAACTCAGCATTCCCATGCCGGTCATACGTACAGCCATGGTGTCACTATGGTCTCCAAAAATGGACAGTGCATGAGTGGCCACAGATCGCGACGCTACATGAACAACCGCCGGCGTAAGTTCGCCTGCGATTTTAAACAGATTTGGCATCATCAGTAATAACCCCTGCGAAGCGGTAAATGTAGATGCCATGGCACCGGTTTGAAGCGCCCCGTGCAACGATCCGGCTGCTCCTCCCTCACTTTGCAATTCCACAACTTCAGGAACTGTACCCCAAATATTCTTTTTACCGGCCATAGACCACTCATCCGACCATTCTCCCATAGGGGAAGCAGGTGTAATTGGATAGATGGCAATGACTTCGCTTACTTTATGCGCAACATAAGCCGTAGCTTGATTAGCATCAATGGTTAGCTTTTTTTTCGACATACTAAGTGTCCTCCGGATATTATTAAAATCATATCTGTTACTTGTCCACGTTTCGAAACAGGGATTCTTTATCCCCATTTGATATTTCGGTGGCCAGTGCTCCCAGTGTTTTTGTTTGAAACAGTTCTTTAACCTGTTCCCGTAAAGTTTTAAAATCGTCGTGAATAGGACATGGTTCGGCCTCTGCACATTGCCTTAAACCAATTCCGCACTCATCAAATATCTCAACCCCGTCAATCGCTTCCACAATATCTATGAGTGTAATGGTCTCTGCGTCACGGCTGAGACGAAACCCTCCATGAGGGCCTTTCATCGAGCACAAAAGTTTTTCTTTTACCAATTGCTGTAAAATTTTGCTCAAAAAGTGTTTTGGAATATTACGTTCTTCAGCAATTTCCTTAAGCTCTATGTTGCATCCCTCCTGACAGTGGTAAGCGATGTAAAACATAGCTTGTAAACCGTAATGGCACGATGCTGAAAACATAGGATAATCCCAGTATTTACAGGTTTGGAACCGCTCTTATCTACTTTTAAGATATTTAGATAAAATACTCTAATATTAATGTAGTAAAATAAAACCTCATCTGATAATTCACTTTATAATTTATCCGGAGTCTAAATAACAGATACCAGATAGAAGCCAGTCTACAATTCCTTATTTAAACTTATGATCCCCTCTCCGTGTTCGGCTTCATCCATGAGTTCTTTTAATGTTTTTTTCTTAAAAAGCTCATACACCTTCTCTCTTACTTTTTTAAAATCGTGGTGAATCGGACAGGGATGATCATCGCTGCATTTTTTAAAACCAATTCCGCACCTGGTAAATACTTCCAGCCCGTCAATGGCCTTTATAATATCAATCAACGTTATTTTTTCAGGCTTTTTACTCAGCTTAAACCCACCATTAGGCCCTTTCATCGATTCCAATAGTCCGGCTTTAACAAGCTCTTGTAAAATTTTACTTAAAAAATATCTGGGTATTTCCTGATTTTCAGCAATTTCAATAAGGCCAACATTTTTATCCTTTGAGGAATGCATGGCTATATAGAACATTCCCTGTAATCCGTATTGGCAAGAAGTCGAAAACATAATGATTTAAAAGTTTTTCAGACAGGCTATGTCTGTAATTCGGAGTAAATTGTTTTAAACATTTAAGGTAAAAAACTATGAAATATAACGTAACCATCATAGAATCTATTTGAACATATATATTACCTTCAGATAAATGACACGTTTACTGAATTTATAAAACTCCTCAAAGAGCATCCGGAAATTCTTTAACCAAAATAGACCGAACTTGCTCCGCCAGTTTTGAACAGTGGTGAACTTTATCTACGCTTGTACAGAAGATAATTTGCTCACGATCGTCATCAAGTATTTCATTGCATTTACAGTTTAATGACGTAAAATCCACATTCTTTAAATCATCATTATATTCCCGGCTAAAACGTATCCAGTCTTCGATGGTTTTCATATCACCCAGATCCGCATTATTTTTCTCCGCGTAAAGGAGTGATAATGCCTGTAAAAAATCTGTAAGCGCTTTTCTGGAAAAAACGCATGCAGAATAGCTTACAACATCTTTTGATGGACGATAGAGCTCTTTTTGAGCATGGTTTAGTTCATCTTCAGCTTTTTGGTAGAGTTCTGATGGTTTTTTATTCATAACAGTAAAGTTTAGAGTGAATCTGTCTTTTTAAACCCCGAACATTTGAATAGAAAGTTTTGCAAACTCAAGAACCGGTTCAAAATAGATCCCAAGAATCAGTGTGGGAATCAGAAGAAGCATCAGTACGACGGTTGATCCGTAACCGAATTCAACTTTATCGGCCTCCCCTTCCGGTCTAAAGAAAAACATGTTTCTAACAACCCGTATATAGTAGAACAGGGAAATAATTGTGGTAATCCCCGCCACGGCTACCAGCCAAATCCATCCGCCGCTAACAGCTGCACCAAAAATGTAGAGTTTTGCGATAAATCCACCTGTGGGAGGTAAACCGGTTAGTGAAACAAGAAATATCGTTAACCCGACGCTTTGCAGGGGTGCGCGAAATCCAAGACCTTTATACCCTTTGATCGATTCTGTCTTAAAACGGTTTGAAAAGAGCATAGCCACATAAAAGGCCCCCAGGTTCATAAACAGGTAGATGAACAGATAGATCAGGATGGATGAAATTCCCTGTTCAGCTAAAATTACAAGCCCCATCAACAGATAACCGGCGTGGGCGATACTTGAATAGGCAAGCATACGTTTAATGTTGTCCTGCCGAAGTGCCGTCAGGTTCCCCACAATCATTGCAAGTGCTGCCATTCCTCCAAGTAAGATATCCCAATGAACTCCATCCACTGCAGACCATATACCGGTTTCTGAAATTCCTGATGAATCCACATAAACAATCGTAAAGAACCTTATAAGTAGTCCAAAAGCCGCAATTTTGGAGCCAACTGCCAATATAGCTGTAACAGTAATGGGAGCTCCCTCATAAACATCCGGTGCCCAGAAATGAAACGGTACAACAGCAATTTTGAATCCCATACCCACCATAATCATTACGATGGATATATTGAGGATCAGATATTGATCAATCCCTTCAGTCAGTGCCTCATTTATCGCATAAATGTCTGTTGAAGCGGTGACTCCAACAAGCAACGACAGGCCGTATAGCATAACACCTGAAGAGACAGCTCCGTATATTATATATTTCATTGAAGCTTCCGCTGACTTTCGCTCCCTTTTCGTAAAACCTGCAAGCACATAAGAGCTGATACTTGTCACCTCAAATGCAAGATAGAGCAGCAGCAGGTTTGTTGAGCTGACCATAAAAAACATCCCGATCATCATGCCTGTGATGAGCATATAGTACTCACCCATTCTCTCTTTATAATCGTCAAACTCGTTGTTCTGCATTGAAAAGAGAACCACAAAAAGTCCTGCGAGTATCAACAATATTTTAAAGAATCGGGAAAATGGGTCAGCCGCGATCATATCATAAAAAACCGAATCAGTTGCTCCTGACTGGAGTACCGTGAATACGCCGGCCAGCAGTAAACCAACCAGCAGTATCCACCCTCCTATCTGACTTTTCGGATTGGCGGCCATATCTGCGACAATAAGTACACAGAGCGTGATCACCAGAATGATCTCAGGTATAAAAAAACTGATGCTGTGTAGTGTGTGTTCAATCATAAAGCACTCCCTATAAAAACATAAAGCCCTTTTCTATATCCCGAAGTCACGTTACTGTCCTCCGTTTACTACAAATTCCACGAGGTGACTCAATGAGCTGTTCATGAGCTCTATGGCCGGTGCCGGATAAATTCCCAAAAGAATAATGAGAATAATAAGCGGCAGGAATGCCAGATATTCTCGTGGAGTAAGGTCCGCCAGGTTTTTTACTTTTTCTGATTTCTCACCCAGAAACACACGCTGAATGGTCCATAAAATGTAGGCGGCCGTTATAATGATACCCGTTACGGCAATCATGGTGATCCATCTGTAGGATTCGAATGCGCCAAGAAATGAGAACAATTCACTTACAAAACCATTTAACCCGGGAAGGCCTAAAGCAGCAAACATACCGATCATAGCTATACCCGTATATTTCGGCATCTGGTTTGCGACCCCTCCAAAGTCGTTAAGTCCACGGGTATGTGCACGGTCGTACAAAACACCCACGGCAAGGAAGAGAACAGCAGTGATAATCCCGTGATTAAACATCTGCAGCACGCCGCCTACCATTCCCTGAGTATTTAAAGCCGCAATACCCAGTACAACGATTCCCATGTGGCTTACGGACGAGTAAGCTATGAGCTTCTTGAAGTCGGTTTGAGCCATTGCGCAGAATGCGCCGTAGATAATGCTGATGGCTCCAAGAGCAGCCATGAAATACATAAAATACATCGTCGCATCCGGGAAAATGGGGAAGTTAATTCGCAGCAGCCCGTATGTACCAAGTTTTAGCAGCACGCCTGCAAGAATCACACTTATCGGCGTCGGCGCTTCCACGTGGGCATCGGGCAGCCACGTATGAAATGGGAATAGCGGAATCTTAATCGCGAAATTGATAAACAGTGCCATCCAGGCCACGTAGCGCCAGGTGGTATCCACTCCAGAGAGTAGACCTCCTTCCACGTAGTTTGATGGGTTCATCATGTGTAAAATATTAAATGTATGAACCGACTGTCCTGTTACAGGATCTGTATAAGCTACGCTGAAATAGAGAGCCAGCATAGTAAGCAGCATCAAAATTCCGCCAACAAACGTGTAGAGGAAAAACTTAATCGCGGCATACTCTCGTCTTGGTCCGCCCCAAAGCCCGATCAGAAAATACATGGGCAGCAGCATAGCTTCCCAGAAAATGAAGAAAAGGAAGAAATCGAGTGCTACAAACACGCCCATCATTCCCGTAACAAGAAGCAGATAAAGTGAAAAATAGCCTTTCACCATTTTATCAATATTCCACGAAGAAATGACGCCGATAAAACCGATCAGAGAAGTGAGTATCACCATTAAAACGCTGAGGCCGTCGAGCCCAAGAAAATAACTAATCTCAATTCTTCCAACCCAGGGAACCGATTCAACTGTTATCCAGCTAAATTTTTCGATAAACTGAAAACTCTCAGCATCGTTGATGCCTAGTTTATCGCGATCAAAAATAAAGAAGATAATCCCCGCAAGAATCACCTGTATACCCGTTACGGATACGGCTGTCCACCGCATGGCATTCCTGTTTTTATCAGGGAGCAATAATATAATTGCCATCCCGATAATGGGTATAAACACAAGCCAGGTTAATATACCAAGGCCAAAAATTTGAAATTCCATAATTTAGCTTTCCTCTTTTATTTTCATTTTCAAATCGGTTATATAAACAGGATAAACAGGACCAGGAAACTGAACACGATATACACCAGATACGTCTGTAATCGACCCGTTTGTACGTGGCTCAGAAGCCCGCCGGCACGGTCGGCCGTGGTTGCTGTTGCATTTACAAGTCCGTCAACAATGTTAGTGTCAATCCAGCTGCTTACGGTGGAAATTCCTCTAATAACAACTGCAGTGCCATTTACAATGGCATCAATCACATTCTCATCAAACCACCTGGAGATTTTAGTGAGCAGGAACAGTCCGTTTACAAATACCCGGTCATAGATCTCATCAAAGTACCAAAGGCTGGATGCGCCACGGTACAGCACCCCGGCTTTTTGTGCCAGAGTATCTGCACTGATTTTCTTCCAGTGATATACCGCAAATGCCAGCAGAATCCCGGTGGCGGCTATCAGTATGGAGAGAGTCATTGCGGTACCGTGAACATCATGAAGAACCTCGTGAAACAGAGCATTTCCCGCAGGCTGTAACAGTTCAGGTACAATGCTCAAAGGACGCTCAATCGCGGCAAAAAACCATCCATCAGCAGCACCAAACGGGTTAAAACTGTAGAAGACAAAAAGTGAAATAGTTGCCAGTACAATCAGCGGAATCGTCATCACCATCGGTGATTCTTTAATACCTTCAATTCGCTTTGAATTGGATGCTTTGCCATGAAACGCAAGAAGCAACACCCTGAACATGTAGAAGGCGGTTAAGCCCGCAACGGCAAAGCCAATAACCGGCAGCAGCCAGTGGCCGTTAATTGAGCTAAACGCCAGTGAACCTGCTAAAATCTCGTCTTTACTTAAAAATCCGGATGTGAATGGAATCCCTGAGATTGCCAATGTGAAGATTAAAAAAGTCGCATAGGTGATCGGCATTTTTGATTTAAGCCCGCCCATGTTACGAATATCCTGGGCATCAGTTTTATGATCGTCGAGATCGTGGAGAGATTTATGCATCGCATAGATCACGCTGCCCGCCCCCAGGAAAAGACCGGCTTTAAAGGCGGCATGAGTCACAAGGTGCATAAATCCGGCTGTGTACGCACCCACGCCAAGCGCCATTATCATGTACCCCAACTGGCTAATCGTTGAGTAGGCCAGAACTTTTTTAATATCAAATTGTGTAACGGCGATGGTGGCGGCTATCAGGGCGGTAACTGCGCCAATATAGGCGATCACCAGAAGAGCATCTGCCGTAAGCATGGGGAAAACCCGCGCTACAAGATACACACCCGCGGCAACCATAGTGGCGGCGTGAATAAGCGCACTAACCGGTGTGGGACCTTCCATTGCATCGGGCAGCCACACGTGCAGCGGAAACTGAGCCGATTTACCTACGGCACCGCAGAAAATCAGCAGACCGGCAGCTGTCAACCATCCCTCGCTTCCAAATGGCAGTGTGCCACTCTCAATTGCACCAAATATACCCTCAAAAGAGAATGTTGAAAAACTGATAAAGAGGATCATGATGCCGAGAAACATCCCAAAATCACCTATTCTGTTTACGATAAATGCTTTGTTTGCAGCATTAGAGGCCGATTTTTTCTCATACCAGTGTCCAATCAGCAGATAGGAACTTATCCCCACAAGTTCCCAGAACACATACATCAGGAGTAAACTATTGGTGAGTACAATTCCAAGCATAGAGAACGAAAACAGGCCAAGCGTTGCGAAGTAACGTGAATAGCGCACGTCTCCTTTCATATAGCCCATAGAAAAGAAATGAACCAAAGCACTGATGAGGGTCACAACCACGAGCATCACGGCGGCCAGATTGTCAATCATGATGCCGACTTCTATTTGAAGAGAACCAATCGTAACCCAAGTTAATGAATTTGTTACCGCCTCATCTGGAATGGAAGTCAGCTTTGTAATCAGCACATATAGTGATAGTACCAGCGAAATTGATATCGTGGCAGATGCAAACCAGTCGCCCTGCCTCGGCAGTCGCTTACCAAAAAATATCAAAACAAGAAAACCAATGAGCGGAAGCAGTAAAATGGTTAATGGTATTTGTGTATACATGTCTGGCGCTCTGTTTTATATAAGTTGATTCTCTAATTGGCTCATTGTGCCTGTTTTGTCATCCTTTAAGTGAAAAAATATCGTTGAGGTGAATGGTATTGAAGCGGTTATACATGTTAAGCACAATCGCAAGCGCTACAGCAGCCTCCGCAGCTGCTATGATCACAACGAATAGCCCGATCATATGACCTTCCAGCGACAATTCGGTAAAGCGGCTAAAAGCGATAAAATTTATATTTGCTGAGTTAAGTATCAGCTCCACACCCATCAGCACCATAATCACGTTCTTTTTCGAAAGTACAGCCATCAGTCCCAAAGAAAACAGCAGAGCTCCCACAATTAAAAAATGGTTTAACCCGGGTTCAGCCAGCCATTGTGCAATTGTAACATCCATATCAATTCCCTTCTGTTTGTTTTTCTGTTATCCGTGTTGACATCAGTATAGCCCCGATAATAGCGATCAAAAGCAGTACGCCAACCGAGATAAACGGTAAAATGTAGTCTCCCATCAGCAACATCCCCAGGTCATGAACTGAATCCGAAGCTGCAGCCTGTTCACTGATCACCCAGTCTGTTTGCAGAAACACCAGTATCAGCAGTACAGCCGCCGATAATGAAAGCACAGTGGCAGGAATCAGATTTACTGTGACGGTTTTAAAATCAAGCGTTGTGCCCTGCGATGTAAGCATCACGCCAAAAAGAAACAGAATAAGAATGCCGCCCACATAAACCAGCAGCTGTGTGGCAGCCATAAAGTCGGCATATAAGAGTACATAGAGTGCCGCAACGCCAATAAGGGCAAACATGAGTGCAAATGCGGAGTGGACAATATTTTTTGAAAATACCATCACCGCGGCCGCTCCCAGGGTAACTACAGAAAAGAGGTAAAAAAGCACTGTTGTAAATTCCATGTTTTACGATTCTTTATTATCGCTACTGTTCTTTTTTGATGCGTCTGAATCCTTTTCATCTTTCGTGCCGGTATTCTCAGCTTTTTCTTCATCTTTTTCTTTTTCTTTCTTCTTCGCTTCAGCCTCTTTTTTCTTTTTTTCCTCAGCTTTTTTCCGTTTGGCTTCTTCGCGCTCCCGTTTTTTCTCCTCTGCTTCTTTTTCAGCCTTTTCCTTTACTTCAGCAACCATTTCAGGTGAGAGGTCGCTGAAATGATAAACCAGGTTTGTACGATCGAATTCAGAATATTCATACTCCTGCACCATTTTTATACAGTCGGTTGGGCAGGGATGCACACAAAGATCACAATACATGCATTTAGCCATGTCGATATCAAACCGGGTAAGCCAGAAGCGTTTCGGGTTTCCGGTTGATGTTTTACCCAGATCCACATCATCTGTAGACATGACGGTCTCAATATCAATACAGTTTACCGGGCAGGCCCTGGCACATATATTACAGCCGATACAGTCGTCAATATCTACATAGAGTTTGGAACGCGCATTGGCGGGCAACTCTTCACGTTCATCAGGATACTGCAGCGTAACGGATGGCTGGAACAAGTGCCTCATAGTAACACCCATACCCGTAAATATGGATTTGAAAGTATGCCAGCCTTCTTTTAAAGTGTGTAGCATTGATTTAAACTCCAGTTAATTAAAAATCACTTCCCAAACGGCAACCAGCACAAGGTTCACAAAAGAGAGCGGTATTAGTACGCTCCAGCATATCTGCATGAGCTGATCGACCCGGTAGCGCGGCAATGTCCAGCGAATCCACATCATCACGAACACAAGCATCAGTCCTTTCAGTAAGAACCAGAAATATCCCCAGCCTGGTCCGGCCATAAATTCTCCAAATGGACTATTCCAGCCGCCAAAAAACAGCGTGACTCCAACAAGCGACAGAAGCAGCATATCAGCATACTCGGCCAGCATAAACATGGCCCATCGAATGCCAGAATATTCGGTTTGATACCCAGCTACAAGCTCCGATTCAGACTCGGGCAGGTCAAATGGAACCCTGTGAGACTCCGCCAGAATAGAGATGAAGAATATGCCAAAAGCGACCAGTAAAAATGGATTTTGAAAGATGAACCAGTTTGGAAGGAATCCCAGAATATCATTCCCGGTCTGCATTTCCGTAACTGTCATCAGGTTCAGCGAGCCCGTGACAACAATCACCGTCAAAATGGTGGCAATAGTGGGAACTTCGTAACTCACCATTTGCGCAGCACTTCTCATTCCACCCAGCAGCGACCATTTATTATTGGATGCCCATCCCGCCATAATAATGCTTAGCGTTAAAATGGAGGTCACCGCTACCAAATAAAACACTCCAATATTTACTGAACTTCCAACGTAGGAACTGCTGAAAGGGATAACGGCAAACGCTGCGTAAGAAGCCGCAAACATCATAAAGGGTGCAAATTTGAAAAGAAACCGGCTCGCATTCGTCGGTATAATATCTTCCTTCTGAAGGAGTTTCAGCAGATCAGCAATCGATTGAGCCCAGCCATGAAAACCGCCAACCCGCATGGGGCCGAGCCGATCCTGTATAAAACCGGCGATTTTTCGCTCGCCCCATATAGCCACAAGCGCATATACCAGTATAATAGTCAGAGGAATGGCCGCATGTATCAAAATGGCGACTACAGATGTACTTCCTGCGTTTAAGAACGTCATTGTCTCCTCCTGTATCCGGATCTGTTATCTTTGGTCAGTTGTACATATGTCATCGATCTACCTCCCCTAGTACAATATCAATACTTCCAACGATGGCAACGAGATCAGCAATTAAAGCGCCTTTCGATATAGATGGGAGCATGCTAAGGTGTACAAAACTGGGAGCGCGGGCTTTTACCCGGTACGGGCTGCCCTTTTTGTCACTGATAATATAGTAGCCTAATTCGCCGCGGGGCGTTTCTGAACGGAAGTAGAGTTCTCCCTCTTTCGGGCGAACCCGCTTTTCAATGCTTTTGGTGACGTCTACTTTTTCAGGAAGTCCTTCCAGTGCTTGTTCAATAATTCGCAGGCTCTGCTCCATTTCACGAACTCGCACGATATATCGGTCCCAGCAGTCACCTTTAGTGCCCATCTCTCCCGAACCGATCGGAATGTCAAAATCAAACCTGTCATAAATTGAATAAGGATCATTTTTTCGCAGATCCCATTTCACTCCAGAGCCCCTGAGTACCGGTCCTGAAGCCGAATAATTAAGCGCTACCTTCGGTGGCAATACACCAATATCGGCCGTTCTGCGAATAAAAATTCTGTTGTAGGAAAGCAGATCGTTGAGTTCTTTAATTTTGGGCCTGAAGGTTTTCACGAATTCAGCCACATCCTTCTCAAAATCGTCGTGCACATTCCGCATTAAACCACCTACGGCCATGTAGTTGTAGAGCAGCCGGGCGCCACTCATTTTCTCAAAAATATCCAGAATTTTCTCCCTTTCCGTAAACAGGTAGAGAAAGGGGGTGAAAGCTCCAAGGTCCAGTCCAAATGCACCTATGCCAAGCAGGTGACTCGCAATACGCTGCAGTTCAGCTGCAATCACCCGAACATATTCAACATAATCCGGAACCTCTGTATCAAGCATTTTTTCAATTGCCAACACGTAGCCGTGCTCCTGGTTCATAGCGGACACGTAATCCATGCGGTCGGTATAGGGAATCACTTTGGCGTAATCACCCACTTCCTCGGCATACTTTTCAAAACAGCGATGCAGGTACCCAATATTCGGCTTCACTTTTTTGATGACTTCTCCATCCAGGGTAAGTTCAAGACGCAACACCCCGTGCGTGGATGGGTGCTGAGGGCCCATGTTAATCACCATTTCCCGCTTGTCTGACTGCCCGGTATCCTGAATCGTCGTTTTCATTCTCTACTCCTCATATCCCGTTGGAATCCCCTGGTAAAACTCCTGTTGTACATAATCCTTTCTCAGCGGATGACCCTCCCAGTCGTCGGGGCATAAAATTCGTTTATGGTTCGGATGATCTAAAAATTGAACACCTACCATATCGAACGCTTCCCGCTCGTGCCAGTCTGCAGTTTTCCAAATACTTTCGACGGAGGGTACATTGGGTTCGCTTTCAGGTACTCTTACCTTTAATGAAATTTTGTGAGATTTTTCCGTTGAGTGAAGGTGATAGGCAACACCAAGTTCTTCCTCTTTTTCATAGTGAACTCCGCTGAGGCACATCAGTACGTTAAACCTCAGCTCTTCATCATCCCGAAGAAATTTAGCAATCTCCCGGATCTGACCCGCAGGCAGCAGTAACCATGGGTCACCGATATCCCCCTGTTTTAATTCGGGCTTTGCTTCAGGAAAGGCCGTATCAATTTTATTTCTGATCTCTTCCGCTGTTTTCATTCCGAACTCTCCAGATCTTTACTGCCTTCCGGTTTCTTCTTTTCGATAATGGTCTCACCGGTAACCTTTTCCTGGAGCTTCATGAAACCTTCCAGAAGTGCTTCCGGCCTTGGCGGACATCCGGGCACGTATACATCAACCGGAATCACTTTATCCACCCCCTTCAGTACATGATATCCATGTTCCCAGTACGGTCCGCCGCAGTTTGAACACGATCCCATGCTAATCACATATCTGGGTTCAGACATCTGCTCATAAAGACGTTCAATTCTCGATGCCATTTTCAGGGTTACAGTACCCGCTACAATCATCACATCCGCCTGACGGGGCGATGAGCGGGGAATAATTCCAAATCGGTCAAAATCATACTTTGAAGCAGCCGTAGCCATCATCTCGATTGCACAGCATGCAAGCCCAAACTGTTCATACCAAAGTGAATTTTTCCGCGCCCAGTTTAGTGCGCTTTCAAGACCTACAATAATAATATTACTGTCGTGATATTTTTTATCGAGCATTCCCATAAGTCTCTAAGCCATCTCCTAAATTCTATTTTTCTGTGTGTACAGCCATCGGTTTATCTTCTTCAACGTGTTCATCAGTAATCACTCCAACCCCCTCTCTATATTCGGGCACCTTTGGCATTGGTATATCCCATTTTAAATGACCTTTGCCAAGTTCATATACAAATCCGATAAAAATCAGAAATACAAATACAAACATGGCAATCAGAGCAAATGTGCCAATATCTTTAAACACAACAGCCCATGGAAAGAGAAGAAGGATTTCCACCTCAAAAATGAGGAACATTAAACCGATGATATAAAAGCGGTTGTTGAATTGAATTCGGGCATTACCGAATGGTACTTCGCCGCATTCGTAGGTCATTAATTTAGCGGCATTGGGTCGATCGGGACGTATCAGACTGGACACAAAAAGAGCTATTCCAACAAATATTGCCCCCGTAGCTATAAAGAGTAAAACGTAGCCAAAATCTGCTAACATAAAGACAGCCGGTTAGTTTGTTTTTTACAATTTATGATATTTATACCTTTTTATCTATAATTATTTATCCATTTTAAAAAAAAATTGACCCGTGCCCTCTTTTACCTTCCTCCTGTTTATATATGATGATTCTCAAGGCATTTATTTTATGCTACAGAAAACGATCATTTAACTTGCTTAATACCTTTATCATGAGTTCTCCACTTCAGCGCCCATGTTTCTCCCCCGTCATTTCAGCTCAACCAGTTCCACAAGATGGGCAATCAGAAATACTATAAAAGACCATCCGCTTTACAAACCTGCGGCCACCCAAGATGAAAATTTCCGGTCTTTTGATAAACGAAACGGAGACTTACTTTGGCAGACAGACTTACTTACAAACCTGAGTTCGATTCTAAAATATCAAAGAAATACATTGGGTTGTCCAAAAAGG